>JAUQYY010000326.1 GCA_030587505.1 Candidatus Sigynarchaeota archaeon | reverse complement strand
ATTAAAATCAAGGGTTTAGATGAGCCTTTGAAGCCTCATAATATTTCTGATGGTACTTTGCGGATTCTTGCCATAATCTCCGCTTTGTACGGCGGTTTTAGTCTTTTGGTTTTGGAAGAGCCTGAGAACTGTATACATCCTTATTTGCTTGAGACTTTAATGAACCTGGCTAGGGATTCCCCATCCCAAGTGGTTATAATGACACACTCGCCGTATCTGTTGGATTACGTTAAACCAGAGGAAGTCTACTCGGTTGCAAAAGAGGGCTTGGAAACCAAAGTGAAAAAGTTGTCCACTACCAGTGAGATGGAACGTGTGAAGCGGTTTTTGGAGGAAGGCGGCACCCTGGGCGAGGCATGGTACTCCGGAATAATCGGTGGAACACCATGAACAGCACCTTAATAATAGTTGAAGGCTTAACCGACAAAGGTTTTATTGAAGGCATCGTCGAAAAACTTCAAGTTCCATGTAAAGTACGCATTATGAGAGGAAACAGACCAGAAAGAGCAAGCCGCCTTCTAAAAGCCTTAATGGGGGAATTTAGCAAGGCCATAGTACTTAAAGACCTCCATAGAGCGGTAGAGAAACAACCACCCTTATAAACAAACTAGCAAGCAAAATCAGACAACTTGAAAGCCAAGGATTACAATCACAGGTCATCATCGTCAAAAGAAGCATAGAATCATGGATCCTTGCGGGGCTCTCTGTAAACAATTCAGAAGAAATACTAAACCCGGAAGAGGAACTCAAGGAACTCATGCAGAAAAAGGGAAAACATTACGTTAAGAGCCCCGAAATCTACAAAAGATTAGCAAAAGAAGTGGACATCAAAGAAGCTATAGCCAAGTCTGAAACGTTCAAAAATTTTATAGAAATTCTCGAACGCGTACGGCGGGACCCACCACACGCGGCGTGATGTAGCGGGTATATGGCTTATGGGCTTGGTGGTATGTTTTCCAGGCGGAGGTTCTCCATCCGTGGCCTGAGGAGGGTTCTCACCCCGTTCCTGGGGAGGCAGTAGGTCGCCACCTGTAGCTGAGTAGAGAAAAACTTGGGAGGTATTCGGGGTTCGGCTCTCCGTTCATCGAAAGGGTTGCCACCGAAGGGGTAATCCTCTATGGCAACGGAACATTCGGAGGGTTTAGCAAGCGCTTGCTAGCGCCGTTCCGCGAGTTCTTGGTGTGTGAGCGCTGCTCGTCCGTGTTTGGCGGCGGGGGTCATTTAACGCTCTTTATTTTTTCTACCACTTTGGGGAGGAATTCTCCGGTTTTGGCGTGGATTCTTACGTCTGCGATTTCTTCGAGAGAGCCTGAATTGGATGCTGGTGTTCTTTTTAATCAAATTATTTTTCCGGTTTTTCGAGGAATCGGCGGCGTTGGGTTAGGGCTGAGAGCGCCTTTGCTGCTCTTTCGGGTGTTGGGTAGACCGGCAGTCCTTTTTTGGTCCATGGGCTGGTGTCTAGCTGCCTGGATGGGTGGGGGGCTACGAATACCAGTGGTTTCTTAATCTTTTCCATGGTTTTTAGTATTTCTGAGCGGTAATTTTCGGCGAGGATTTCGCGGATGAGTGTGGTGAAGGGGTCGTAGGCGAAGATCATGAAGGCGTCGACTGACTTGGACATGATTTGGATCATCTGTGGGTGAATATTGGATGCTTGTCCTGTGGGGAGCCAGACTAGGTCAACGGGGTTGGAGACGCCTGAGAATGGTGGAATTACTCCTCTTAGAAGGTCTTTTAGTTCTAGTTGGATTTCTTCTGGTAGGTTTGCGACCTCGAGGCCGAGTTTTTCGCAGGCGTCTGCGGCGGCGACGCCGGCTCCTCCGGCTCCTACTATTATTCCAACCTTGTTTCCCTCTGGTAGGTATGGGGATTTGAAGGCTATTAGTAGGTCTAGTAGTTCTTCTGCACCGTGTGCTGTGATGATTCCTGTCTGGTTGAAGACTGCTTGGTGAATCTGGTAGTCGCCTGCCAGTGAGCCGGTGTGGGATGCTATGGCTTTGGTTCCGGCTCTTGTTGTTCCGGCTTTCCAGATTATGACGGGTTTGTGCCTTGAGACTTTCCTCGCCGTGTCGATGAGTTCTTGGCCTTTTTTCACTCCTTCAAGGTATGCGGAAATAATGCTGGTCTTTGGGTCTGAGCCGAGATATTCGAGGAAGTCAACGAATGTTAGGTCGGATTGGTTTCCGATGCTTACGACTTTGCTGAAGCGGAGTCCGCGCTCGTAGCCTATGAGTATGATGAACTCGCAAACCCAGCCGCTCTGGGCGACGAGAGCAACGTCTCCGCTTTCTTCGGTTAATCCTTCGATGTAGGGAACAACCGTGTTGAGTCCTGCTTCTGGACAGTATATACCCATGCAGTTTGGGCCGATGATGCGGGATCCTCCTCTTCTGGCGATTCTCGTCATCTCTTCCTCCAACTCTTTACCTTCATCCCCTATTTCTCCGAACCCGGCGGCGTGAACCACGATGAATTTGGCTCCCTTCTTGGAGCAGTCTTCGACGGTTTTTGGTGTAACTGAAGCGGGTACCGTAATTATGGCCAAATCAATTTCTTCCGGAACGTCTAGCACGCTTGGATACACCTTAAGACCTCGAATTTCTCCTCCCCTTGGATTAACCAAGAACAACTCACTTTTCAATTCACAGGTAATGAAGCTATGGAGAAACATCCCTCCCGATTTGAATTGGTTTTCTGAAGCGCCGATGAGGGCTACCGTTTTGGGGTTGAAAAATAAATCTAGTGATGCAGAACTCACTGTTTGTTCCTCCTTGAAAGTTCCTCCTCTCCTCTGTCCTTACGTGAGATGAATCAAGGTACGCTATTCTAATAAAATTAACGAAAACAGAGGCATTAATAAAATACGCGTATGCTGACTTGCCTTTTCAATAACTCTTCGTAAGCTTTTCTGACACCCTTTTCCGCAACTAAGACCTCTACTGGTGAAGCTTCAGCACTCCGATCAAAGCTCCTCAGAGGTGTTAGATACTTTCGTACATCATCTTCTGACCCGGCCTCCACCACTTTCCCGACCGCGCGTCATAACGGTCTCGTCCCAGATTATTTGGCGCTCACCAGCTTCGATCGAGAGCAGAAACGGCCGTTACTCCCTTTTTCTTTGTCTGCGTTCATTGGGCTTTGTGGTGAAAGAAAGTTTAATATGTTTGCTCCTTCTCTTTTTTCTACGGGTAACCAGCTGTGGGCGTAGTGCAACTTTTGGTAACGTGCGCTTGGGGATTTCGGGTTCGCGTGTTGTGTCTTCGGGGGATCTAGGGGTGTTTTTAGGGAAAATTCGCAGAGGTGGGGGCGTGTGTGCTGCTTTTTATTTTGTCTATTACTTTGGGGAGGAATTCTCCGGTTTTGGCGTGGATTCTTATGTCTGCGATTTCTTCTAGTTGTGTTTCGCCCATGTTGATGATTACTATTTTTGCTCCGCGTCTTTTTGCGATGAGCGGGAACTGGTTGGCGGGAGACACGGTGAGGGAGGATCCTATTACCAGCATTAGGTCGCATCTCTGTGCTTGTTTTAGGGCCTCGGCCATTTCGCGCTCCGGCATCGGGTCGCCGAAGTTTACTACGGATGAGATGATTCTTCCGCCGCATTTTGGGCATTTCGGCTGGTTGGGGAGTGGATTCTGGGTTCGGTAGCCTTTGCCGTGCAGCAGGTCGTTCCAGCCTATTTCTTGTTTTGTGAAGCGAGCGTCGCAGGCTAGGCATTTCATGATTGTGTAGTTGCCGTGAAGCTCGGCGAGGATTTCTGGAGGAATGCCCGATTTGATGTGGAGGTTGTCAACGTTCTGTGATATGAGATATTTCAGTTTGCCCATTTTGTAGAGTTCGACTAGGGCGTAGTGACCCGGGTTTGGCTCGATTTGGTCCCAGGGCTTCGTTGGTAGTTTGGGTTTTAAACCCTTGGCTCTAAGTGTCCATACTCCTTCTGGACCCCTGTAGTCCGGTAGCCCGGATTCGGTTGAAATACCTGCACCGGTGAAGGCGACAAGGTAGGAGGACTTGCTTATAAGTTCAGCAACCCTTTCTACATCTTTTGCGGAGAATGACAATGACATTCCTCCTTGAAGTGTTCATTATGAAATTTATTTTTTGAATTAATTAAGGGTATTGGAATATTCTTCGAAGCATCCTACGGAGTGGACTTCTGACATCCTCTCACGCTGAAGCGTGTGAGGTTCCTGTTTCAAAGAGAAGAGGGCTTGCCACAGCCCCGTTAACGACTCCCCCTTCCTGAGCGAGCTTTATATTTACGCAACCAACAGCGTTCTCTGTGAGCTTCCAGACCACATCTTAAGCATTTAAACAATCTTTTTCAAGAAAAGAATGGATTTTGCTGCGTGCAGAAATTACTGGTGTTAGGGGTTTAGGAATCCCGTGATGCAGTCTTTTAGTGACGCCCAGAAGGTGTGTTCCTTTATTGGTTCGGTGAGGTTTTCTAGCCGGTTTATTCGGAAGTATGCGGGTGGGTGTGGGTCGAACGTTAGCCATTCTAGTTGCCGTATTCTTCGGTACACTGGTTCCCGCTTGTAGATGGGGAGCAGTTTTTTGAAGGCTATTTTTCTTAGTCCCTGGGCTAGGGCTTTTGGGTTTCCGATGTACTTTGCGGAGTCTAGATCGCAGCGGGCTTCGAAAACTTTTCCCAGACCGATGATGAGGCCGAAGGCGACGATGAGGTATGCGAAGAAGCTGATGTAGCCCCACACGAAGAGGAGGGAACCCAGAATGTAGAAACGGATTAGGAACTCTAGGATAACTAGGCCGAACATTACGATTGGGTCGTGTGATTTGAGGTGGCTCAGCTCGTGGCCGATGACGCCAAGCAGTTCCTCGTCTTGGAGTTGTTGCATGATTCCCGTTGTGATTATCATAGCCCCGAGGCGTGGGGAGGGACCCATCGCCGCGGCGTTGGCTATCTCTGTGTTTGCGACCACTATTTTGGGCATGGATAACTTGAAGCGGTCGGCAGCCTCTTTTACGAGTTTCCAGACGTTTACGATTTTCACCGAGAGCCTGTCTGGTTGGCAGTCGATGCCGTAGTCTAGGAATACTTTCTCGGCGAGTTCGCAGGTAAGCTCCTTACCCGCGGAAACAATGGTTTCGAAGATTTTCTCCCTGATTTCGGGAATCTTTTCCACGTTTGTTCTCAGAAACCGTCTGTACTCTTCGAGGGTGAGGCTGTACTGTAGGAGGATTACTTCCTGTCTATCTTCGGTGATCACCCAGTCACCCCTGGCCACTAACCTGCCGGAGAAGACTGAGAACAGTAGTAACACGATTGCCAGAACTATTGGACCGTAGAACTGGAACACGACTAGAAAGAGGTAGCTTAACGCAATGAAGAGGAAGAATATTCCAGTCATGCTCCGAGAGAAGAGGATTTCAACCCACCTGTTAGCCTCGCTCGTTTCGGGAACCATTTTCTCTCCGTAGATGTATGCGAAGTAGAGGGTTATGTTGCGTACCTGCTCCTCGAAGACCTGGACCATTAATACGGTGTCCTCGTACAGCTCATCGAGGAAACGCTTAGGGATATACGGGCTGCTGGGCCTCATTCTCAGCCTTATGGGAGTCCCTGCCTCGACTGTTACCTCAACGTACTCTCCGGTTTTGGGTATGTACACCCGGTAGGTTAAACAGTACCTGCCGCCGTGATAGTACGTGTACACGTCTCTGAAATTGCGGTAGCCCGCGTACCGGGAGAGATAATACTTTTCCAGGAACTCTGGGAGGTATCTCAGGTTTGCCGGTGTAGCCTCAGTGTCAATGGTGTACTCGACTACTTTGCGAAAACCTAACCTTCTAATCAAAAACAATACACCTCAAAAAGAGGGAAGCCGTACACAAACGATTCACAC
>JAUQYY010000325.1 GCA_030587505.1 Candidatus Sigynarchaeota archaeon | reverse complement strand
GTCCTTTATGTTCTCACTTTTTCTTCTTTTTAGTATAACTTTAAAATATTTGCATATGTTTAAGTATCTCCATTTTACCTTTTCTCCCTTGGTTAAACTTTCCATTTGTTTTGTTAATTTGATTATTTTTGTGCAAAACTAACCATTTTTCGCTTCTAATTTGTACAGCAAAAATATATCTTCAATAAAAACGATTTAAAACGAAAACTGTTTAGTTTTTAACGGGGCATCGTTTTTCCCTCTCCTGGTGTTGCCGATGGAGAAAACGATTATAAAGTTTAAACAGCTTGAGTCCGAAGACTTCCGAGTTCTTTCAATTGTTGAGAAAGGGATGCGTAGATACGAGTATGTACCAGTAGATTACATAGTGAAACGCTACAAGCATGGTTTGGAGGGTACCACTGATAGACTGGATCGTCTTCATAAGCTGAATCTTCTCGTCCGCTGGACCGGTTCCTACGTCGGCTATAAGTTAACGGTTCAGGGATATGACAGCTTGGCTCTCGGGTCTCTTGTTTATTCTGACGTTATCGGTGCGTTTGGACGCGAAGTCGGCCTCGGTAAGGAATCGGATGTTTACGACGCCCTGACTCCTTCAGGGGATAGGATCGTGGTTAAACTTCACAGGCTTGGTCGAACCAGTTTCAGACAGATACGCAGACTACGTAGCTACCTTGGTGACAGGGGGCGTGTCTCCTGGTTCTACACCAGCCGTTTATCTGCGGAGAGGGAGTTTGAGGCTCTAAAACTTCTTTACGAGGCGGGGGTTAGTGTTCCCCGACCGCGGGGCCATAACAGGCACGCTGTAGTTATGGACTTCGTTGAAGGCGACGAACTGTACTTGGTTAGGGAGCTGCCGGATCCCTCGAGTGTTCTCAGAGAGATTCTAGATAACGTGAGGCGGGCGTACAGTGCTGATGTGGTTCACTCTGATCTAAGCGAGCACAATGTTATCCTCACTCCTGATCTCCATGTGGTACTAATAGATTGGCCTCAGTGGGTTCGGGTTGGCCACGCGGACGCTTTGCGGTATTTGCGTAGGGACGTTTATAACGTTCTTCGCTTCTTTGAGAGACGATTCGGTGTAAAGGAGGATTTAGAGTCAGTTTTGGAGAAAATCACGGCCTCTTCCTAGTGGTGTCTTGGGGCTCGGGCTTATCTTAACTTTTGAGATATTAAATTAACTAAATGTTTATTGAGAAGATAAAGGTAAAAACAGGTGGGTGTCAATTGTTAACAGAGGAAGGCTGATTCGGCTTTGGGGTTGAGCCCCCTGGTGGTCAAAATTGTTGAAACATGGGTCGAGTTTCAGGGTTCTTGGTGTCGATATTCTGCCGATGAGTTCCCCTTCATCAACGAAGAGTAAAAAGTATGCCGCTTTTCTGTTGAGTAGTGATGGCAACAACAAGGTGTTTGAAAAACTGGGGCTTAGAGAGCTGCTGAGAATAATCAACGACATCGAACCCGATGTGGTCGCCTCAGACAATATTTTTGAGTTTGCTCCAGACCAAAAGGGAATAGTATACCTTCTCAGTCGTTTTCCCCCCGGTACGAAGTTGGTGCAGGTCACCGGCTCGCCTTCCAACGGGATGGAGCCCTTAATTTCTGTTGCCGGAAGGTACGGGTTAACAACATCTTCGAAGCTGAGTCCAGTCGAAGCCGCTGAGGTTTGCGCGAGGCTCGCCGCCAAGGGCGTGGGCTACATTGTTTGCGCATTCGAAGACGAAACAAAGATTACTGTCTCACGGAGTAGAACCCTGGGGCCCGGTGGCTCAAGCTCTGAGCGTTTCCGAAGAAGATTGCACGCCCTTGTTTTACAGACCACTCAGGTGATTAAGAACACCCTTGATGACGCGAAGATAGATTACGACCTGTACACGAAAGAGTCTGAACACGGCTTGAAGAGAAGTAAGTTTCTAGTATACGCTGATAGAGCGAAATTGGATGGGCTGATAAAACCCAGTAGGGGGCGGGATGTCCAGGTTAAGGTTGAGCCTGTGGTTCTTGATAAATTAGAGTGGATACCTCTGATTCCGAAGGTTAGCACTCCGCTTGTCAAGAGAGGTTTGATTCTGGGAATAGACCCTGGCATGACCTGCGGCCTAGCGGTTCTGGATTTGAATGCGAATCTGCTTCTGCTGCACAGTGAGAAGGAGCTGACACGCAAGAAAATCATAAAGGAGACCTCAAATTTCGGTGTTCCCGTCTACATAGGTACCGATGTTTATCCTCCCCCCGAGTTCGTGAAAAAGTTGTCGAAATCTCTAAACGCCAAGATTTACACCCCCTCTCACACACTGAGCGTCGCCGAAAAAAGGGAGCTAACCAGAAAATTTTTGGAGGGGAAGAATGTAAAGCTTAGGGATTCACACCAGCGTGACGCTCTAGCTTCTGCCATCAAGGCTTACCAGCACCTCAAAAACAAGTTTGAGCAGATAGAGGCGCACGTGAGAGAAATGAACGTCTACGTTCCCCTGGACCAAGTCAAGGCTTCGGTCGCCCGGGGTGTGTCAATAAACGAGGCCATCAGCTCGTTTTTGGAGGAAGAGGAGGATGAGTATGATGAAGCAGAAGAAATATCGATATCCGATGAAAAACCAGAGGAAGTAATTGAAAGACTCAAGAAGAAGCTGGACAAGTATCGTTCGAAACTGAGGAGGCAGAGGGAACAGATCCAGAGGTTGGAGGAGCGGGTTGTCCAGTCGCAAGAAACCATCAAGGCCCTGAAGGAAGAGATTAAATCCCTGAATAATCAGGTGGAGGCTCTACGGTCAGAAAACTTGGCAGAGATCAAACTCAACCGTCTGCAGGCGAGGTACCAGGAGGAGAACGCCCGCCTAAAATCGGAGCTGGTTAAGGTCAAAAACGAGCTTGCATCCGTTCGGCTCCAGTTCTCGGGGCTCAGAAGAATGAAATTCATGGAATCAAGAGGAATAGTGTATCCCCTAAAAACTGTTAAATCATTCAGCCAAGAGGAGATTCGCAGGGCGGATGATCTTCTGGGAATAAAGGAGGGTGATATCGTGTTTCTCGAGGACGCCACTGGGGGTGGGCGCCAAGCCGCGGATCTTTTAATACGGAGAAGAATCTCCGCCGTTATCTGCGGTTCGGGGATGTCGCATATTGCTCTTGAAAGATTTGTGGAGGCGGAGATACCAGTTATTCCGCGTGAGGATGTCAACATAAAGCAGGTTGATGAATTCGCTGTGGTTGATAGAGAAGAGCTAGAGAGAGTGCTATCCGAATATCAACAGAAAACGCTAGAACAGAAGAAGGCTCAGGCTGAGAAGCTGTTGGAAACCGTTGTCAAGCAGTACAGGGAAGAAAGACAGCGTAAACTTTCAGAGAATCATTAAATTTCCTCCCACTTTCACCTAATCCCGAGGGGGCACTCCTCCAATTTTGATCGAAAAGAAGTGTTTACTCTCCTCCGCTTAGGTCTCTTCATCTTCCTCTTTGGTTTCTGGGAAATCAAGGGCCTCAGCGTCGGGTTTTATGAAGAGAATGTTGTTCCCGCGTATGAAAACCTCGCCGTACCTAGCGATTGGTTCATCACCGTCCAGTTCCTCGGCACCAGTAAGGCAGAGGTTCGTGTAAGTGTCGCAGTGTGATAATCGGCCTTTGAACGTTTTTCCATCCTTGAGTTTGACTTGAACCACGTTATTTATCGATTTCATGAGAATTTGTAGTGGTTGACGCTCAGACATATTTTTCAACTCCAAAAAATTGGAAACAAATGGTGAACATTAATTTTTAAAACAACTCTTTTGCTTAAAAATGTTTGCTGACCTTCCCCCGGCGGTGTAGGAATGTTTGGTCTTTGGTAAGGTTTTTATGTCTCGGCGTGAACTTTTAGCTCCCCCGTGTGGTGATTGCCGTGAGAACCCCGGTCAGAAGGCAGCCTTCCCCCTCACTCCCCATCCTGCGCAAGGCGACTCAGAAGTACCTCAAGTCCTTCGACGGCAAGGTCTACTCCGAGAAGAGGCCCTGCCCCAGGTGCGGCTCGGAGAACACCATAAAGAAGGACTCCACCGCGAAGATCTACTGCAGGCTCATCACCAGGAAGGGCTTCGTGGACGTGG
>JAUQYY010000312.1 GCA_030587505.1 Candidatus Sigynarchaeota archaeon | reverse complement strand
ATCGACCGCCAGAGCGTGAATTGTGTCTCCGTCTGAGGAGATTTTGGCGGAGCGGATTGACCAGTAGGTATCCGTAGTCAGGTTCCAAAGATGTTCACCCGTTGACGTGTTAAGAGCTACGAGCTGCGTGTCCACGTACTTACCAACCGCATACAACACGTCACCGCTTGGAGAGAGCGCCAAATCGTAGGAGATGCCACTCGAAACTTCATAGAGCTCGTACGCCCATAGGAGGTCACCATTCGAAGCGTTAATTGCAGCAACGTAGAAGCTGTTTATCCCGCCACTCTTACTAAGTGCTCCGGAGACATAGACGGTTTCCTCATCCGGCGAAACCGTAACCGCATACAGGTAGTCGTGTACTTTCTCGCTCAGGGTGAAGTTCCAGATGAGAGTTCCATCAGAGGCACGGAACTTGACCAGAATCGCGTCGATGTTGGGAGACCCGCTTTCGTTTCGAAACTGCCCCACAGCGTACACATAGTCTCCATGAGGAGACACGGCAACATCCAGAAATCCGGTAATCAGCCCTTCGGGGGCTGCGGGGCTTATTTTAGGACCCGGAGTATTTAGGGTTTTGTTCCAGACTTGCTCTCCAGATGAATCGTATTTCCATAGAGCAGGTTCCCAGCTCTCCGGTTCATCAGTATTCGACCAGTTGGCACCTCCGATATAAAGATAGTTCCCGTCGGGTGACGGTGCGACACAATAACCGGCAGCGTTGTTAACCTGTATCTGAATCGTAGAACCTCCCTTTGAGCTAAAAGCAGCTAAAGGCGGAAGCACTGGTGTAGAATTTTTAGGCGCGCTCAACCCTGGGAGAAGGAGGACGGACAGTAGCAAAACGCAGGAAACTGCGGCCAGAAGTCTCCACTTCACTCGCTTTTTCACCCCCGCGGTCTTTTGCCTACCAAAGTACAATAATGAGTACTCGAGACTAATAGTATGTTTTCAGAAATATAAAAATTATGAAGACTGCAATGAGTATGGTCTAGCCACACCTTCTTCCAAAGGGAAATAAAACTCGAAACCATTCAACCCCCAAAAAAGGGAACCAACACCAGTTTTTAACAGGTAACTCTTTTAATAACTGATGTCCACAACTATTAAGGTTCTGTCTTGTTTTCCTTGTTCTCTGAACAAGATTGGTGAAGTTGAGTTCTAGGTTCCACGAGCGTCTTCAGGAAGGTTTTACAACGCTGATTGGAAAGTTTTTGTATTTTTCTTTTCTTTTGTCGATTTCGTCTTTGAGCTTGAGGTACTTTACACCCGTTTCGGATAGGTTCTCGATGTGGTCGGCTATTTCCTCGCGTCTAGCTTCGCGTGTTTCCTGTGCTTTTCCGAATTCTAGAACCAGTTTGCCCTCCTCTATCCTCGGCGAGGCCTTGGTGTGGCAGAGGCCGCACTCCAGTGATCCTTCCTTTAGGATGAGGAAGTTTTGGTGGCAGACGGGACACACGGACGAGGCTTCTATGTATTTGGTTTTCGCCCTGTTGTCCTGGAGCGCCTCCACGAGTTCTCTTCCTATCTGGTTTGCTTTCTGAACTGCGTCCTCGTGGAGCAGAATCTCGCCGGGTCCGTGGGAGTACACCAGCATCTGGTCAACGATGGGGATTCCGAGGAACATGAAGAAGCTGGCGAGCCCCGGCATTATGGTTCCCTCGGCTCCGGGGGCCCCTCCAATCGCTATTATCGCACCCACCTTGTTTCTGAGCTTTTCGAGTCTCGTTGATATCTGAAGGAATCGGTCCTGAATCATCTTGATTATGCCCACGGGTCCAAAGATGTAGATGGGTGAGCCGAGGATTATTCCGTCGGCCTCGAAGAGTTTTGAGAAGAAGAAGTTGGCGTCGTCCTCTATTCTGCACTCCGCGTTTTTGAAAACACAGGCCATGCATCCCTTACAGGGTTTGATGGTGAGGTCCGTGAGCCTGAGAAGTTCTACCTCAGCGCCCATCTCGGATGCGCTCATGAGCGCTTCCCTAACGAGTACCTCGGTGTTTCCATACTTGCGGTAGCTACCGACCAAACCCAATATCTTCAAACAAACCACCGCCCGCTAACTACCAGTGGATTAGCTTTTATCCCACCGGTATTAAAAATCTTTGGGTAGTCGCTCTCAGGCAACACGCCAACAGGCTGGCAACACGTCTCAAGTCTGTCCAAAAAATACTTAAGACTAATGCCCTCTAGGAAAAGCGTTGCCGATAGAGACCGACTAATGTTTGAAGCGTACAGAGTCTGTACCGTTGTTTATGAAACGGTTTTCGAACATAACCTGTTTGTGCCGAATCATCGGAGGTTTAGAAATTGTTGAGAACAAAGCTTTGTGAATTGGTGGGCGTCAAGTACCCCATAATTCAGGGTGCCATGGGACCCTACACCACTGTGAAGCTGGCTACGGCGGTTTCCAACGCTGGAGGACTCGGCACACTCACCACGGCAGGGTTCACCTTCCAGAAAATGGGACTCGGCAGGAAGGAAGTAGACCACAAGGAGGGACTCAGGAGAATTATACGGGAGATAACCAGTTCAACCCTGCCGGAAGCGGTTTTCGCGGTTAACATTCCCGCCCTAAAGTACGCTATTCCTATGGCGAAGGACTACCTTGAAGTGGTGATTGAAGAGCTGGAATCGAACCCGGAAACACGGAAAAAACTGAGGGTAATAGTCACATCCGCGGGGGACCCAGCCGTGCTAATCAAGTCTATCAAGGACGCGGGTCTTGTGTGCATGCACATCGTACCCACAATCAGACACGCCAAAACAGCCGAAAAAGCGGGAGTCGACTTCATAATCGCTTCTGGAAACGAGGGAGGAGGAGTGGTGAGCTACGACTACCCGGTGACCACACTCGTTCTGGTTAGAGGAGTGGTGAAAGCGGTGAAAACCCCTGTGATTGCCGCTGGGGGATTCTGCGACGGGGCTGGACTCGTGGCGGCCCTAGCACTCGGAGCCGAGGGCATCCAGATGGGTACAAGATTCATCGCAACAGAGGAGTGCAGTTTCCACCAACAGTACAAGGACAGCGTCCTAAAAGCATCCGAGAGAGACACTATTGTAACAATCATGCCCTACGGGCCCTGCAGACAGCTAAAAAACGAGTTCTCCCTCAAACTCCAGGAAATGATGAACAAGGGAGAGGACACCTTCAGCTACGCCTGGGAGGGTGTGAAAAACACGCTGGAGGGAAACATGGAAAAGGGATTCATGGCAGCCGGACAAGTGGCGGGCCTTATAGGAGAAATAGTTCCAGTCAAAGAACTAATAAACAGGATAATCAAAGAAGCCGAAGAAACCATCGAAAACCTAAGCTCGAAGCTATGGAGAACTCCATAACAGCGCAGATAAATCAAACACGGTTACTCTTCTGTGCTTGGCGCCATTCTTAATTGGATAGAATTTTTAGATATTTCATTAAAAATATAATATTGTGCAAATCTCCTTAACAAAAATCTGAAACTATCCGTTTCTATTCATTCTTATCAACCAACTGGAAATTGAATCCATGTTTAAAAATCGTAATTCACTCGACTTTTTCTAGGAGGGAAAGAAACTCTGAATAGACCTCCGTGGAGAGATAAAAACCCCTTCTCAGCATGTTGTCCAGGATACTTCTTACTTCCGTTTTGGATTTTAGAATGTTACGTTTAAGTGCCTCTAGCATAACATATAAAGTGCCATGAACCTCCAGGTTAAAGTACTCGGCGGCAACCCTCGCCTCAGCATCGTCGATTATAGCGCTTTTCACTTGCCGCTCAATAGCCAAAGCTATTACCGCCGCCTCCCCCTTATCTATCTCAGGAAAAAGCCTTGCAATTTTCGCCGCTTTTTCTTCGGAAGCAGTTTCAACCACTATCCATCCTTCATTGATAGCATCTCTCAGCTGTACAGCCTCAGGGCTCTCACTAAAACTCATTACTTCTTCCTCCACCTCTGGAGGGATGATAATCTTTTCAAACACCAGTCTCAAAAGATCGGTCTTTCTCTTCTTTCCAAGATAAACAAGGGAAGTAGCATTGAGGACAATGTTCAAACATTTTCACCTAAGACTGCCTTGAAGTCTTTCTCCAGATCCCTCTCTGAGTAGTGTATGGGAATCTTTTCAGAAGACGCAATCTCAACCATTTTTGAGAGAGGAATTCCCGCTATTCGCGACGCTTTCCAAACAGTTATCTTACCATCCCTGTAAAGGGATAAGGCCTTAGTTAATTTCCAACTCTTTACTCCCTCTCTCGTCAGTTCCCTAAGCGCCCTCGTCTTAGGTATACCCTTCTCTTTAGCATACTCTAAGATCTCTTCGTACAATTCAGAATCAAACCTAGCAGACATTGTCTTCTCAGTCATTTTGTCCACAAATTACACAACTTGTACACATTCTAATAAACATACCGCCCCCTAACTTTGCAGGAGGTGATAGGATTTTGTGATTTACTTATGTTTAGGTTTGGGGGAGTGTTTTGTATGCCTCCCCTGTCGAGCCTCCGTTCGCGGAGAGAAACCCTCATAGCCCTCCCCCTCAAACCCCCAAAAATATATTCAACACCATCTCAAAAAATATATCACCCACAGGCTTCAATAAGTATGATATCTATACCGCGATTTCAACACCGTAACCAACTTTTCGGTCAGAATCAACCGACATAAGAGTAAACACATAACATCAGCAATAAATCTCGGAAAAAGCAAAAATCAATCATTTTCCCATTTTTCTGGCTTTTTGAAGTGTATGTTGGGAGTAGTTTTCACGAGTGAGGAGGAGGGAGTCTGATTCCACCTTTGGAAAAATTTCCGAAAACTTAAAACTTTTTATTTTTGAGTTTTATTTGAGTTTTTGAAGGTCTTCTGGGCGGATTTTTCCCTTGTGAAACGCTGTTGCGACCAAGACACCGGCCACGCCCAGGTTTTTCAGTTCGATTATTTCACGCACGGTGTGGATTCCTCCGCCTGTCAAAACGGGTATATTGACTGCGTTTATTATTGTTTTCAGTGTGTTTGTTTCTGATCCCTGGAGGGTGCCCACT
>JAUQYY010000309.1 GCA_030587505.1 Candidatus Sigynarchaeota archaeon | reverse complement strand
ATGTCGAAGCTTGGGGCCCTTACCGATGCCATCTTTAGGGTGTCTACAACGGTGCCTAGCTGGGGGAAGAGAATTTTATGACCCATTATTCCGTGTCTTTCGGGGGGCAAGCCGGAGTGAATGGAGGGGATAGCGGCTGAGGTTATTGTTGGAAAAACCGAACTCAGAACGATCCCGTTTAACTCCTCATACAGTCTGAAGAGTCTTTCCGCCAATGGAAACTGTTTAGTGCCAACAGAGTCCACTATCACGTTAACAACGTTTTCGGCATCCAGACAGTCGTTCTCCTCGAACATCCGCTTACAACTCTTATTTTCGAGCAATGTTTTCCTATCCGGGGGTTTGATTCCGAGCATTCTGAATGCTGTAGGCATAACCATGAAGATGTTCTGGTTATAGTTTGGTGCAAAGAGATCCTCACCGCGTCTAAACGGTTCAACAATGCTTGTTTCTGACATTTCTTGTTCTCCCTCGAACTCGAGACGAGCAACAGTACAAGGTAATATTATATATGTAACACGGCTTAGAGGAAAATAAGGGTGTCGAATATTGAGCTCAATCGTGGGCGTATACGGTAAGAGTGGAAAAAACGTTTTGCCACTTTTAGCGGGGATGATCCGAGAAACGCTACACAGAGGGCCCAGATACGTAGGAGTAAATCTGAACCACAGTGTTCTCAGAGTAAAACGGGTCGAAGAGTTGTACGATTGCGATATAGAAGGCTTCCGGGGTATCGGTGCCGCGTCAAGAGATGCTGAGCAGCCTTTCCAACACGAAGAAAAAAGATTATCACTCGTGTGTGATGGTGAAATATACAACAAGAGTAGAGTCGAGTCACTGACAAGCAAGCAGGCCACTACCGATAAGGAATATATTATGCTTCTTTTCGAAAAGTTTCTCCGGGAAAAGCCGAATGTTTCACTCGCGGTGGAAAGGACGATTAATCTTCTGGACGGGGTATTCTCATTCGCATTGTTTTATGAGGATTTGTTCCTGATAGCTCGAGACCCTTTCGGGGTCAAACCGTTGTACTTATCAGAGAAAGAGGGAATGATTGCCTTCGCCAGTGAGAGGAAGGCTCTCTGGAGCGTAGGAATGTACGACACCTACCCTCTGCCTCCCTCATCCTGGGCAGCGGTGGGGGAGTCGGGAGTAAAAATCAACCGTATCAAAAGTCTCGATGAGGAATACAATAAGAGGATGAGCCTTGAAAACGCGGAGCAAAAACTTCAGAGATTCCTAGCAAGGTCTTTGGAAAAGAGGATTAAAAACAAGCGAATCGGAGTGCTCTTCTCTGGGGGGTTGGACAGCACTGTTTTAACCAAAATGATTATGGACATGGAATACAAGCCCACCCTCTACTGCTCGGGGGCGGAGAACTCAAGAGATGTTGAGGGAGCGATTCGAACCGCAGAAAAACTGGGATTAAGACTCAAAGTAAATTACATGACGCTAGAGAAGATTGAGGAAAGCCTGCCAACCATCGTTTACATGGTGGAGGAAACCAACCCGGTGCAGGTGAGCATCGCCGTGCCCCTGTTTTTCGCGGCGCAACAGGCCAGAAAAGACGGTTTGAAATTCATGATATCGGGAAACGGTGCGGACGAACTCTTCGGAGGATACGCGAGACACCTCCAAACCCTGGAATCAGGTGGGTACGACGCCCTACACCAAGCCCTACTCAGAGACATCAAAAGTATGGCTGAAGACAATCTTCAGAGAGACGACGCCGCAAGCATGGCGAATTCAATCGAGCTGAAACTACCCTACTTAGACTATGAACTCGTAAGATTCGTTCTGTCCATACCTCCGCAGTACAAAATCGCAAAAACAAACTCGACATATATCCGAAAATTCATCCTGAGAAAAGCAGCCGAAAAAATAAAACTGCCCGAAGCGGTGATAAACCGCCCAAAGATCGCCATGCAGTACGGTTCATCATCCACAAAACTTCTAGAAACACTGGCTAAAAAGCGTGGATTCGACAAAAAACTGAGCAGAAAATACGGATACAAAAGCACACTCAAGCTATACATAGAAACTATAGCAAGGTCAAAAGGAATCTCGGGAACCAACCCAACACTAGAAGAACTAACGACGAAAATAGAGTAGACCGGAGCTATTAATAAAAACGTGTACGATAAAAACGTGTACGCCCCAAAATTCTTAATTGAACAAATACCTTGGTAACAGTGTTGCCTAAGCACTATATCTGTGAACCAATTGTCGATACTTTCAGTTTGCTGAAGCAATGTTGACATGAAATATGGTTCATACCGGTAAATTGCGTAACATAAACCAGAGAAGGGGCCGTTTATTTTGCGAAAGACAAATATAGCCCCACTCTTTAAGAATATAATCACAAATGAGAAGTGGTGGAATGATAAATGCCAAAGTATAAGAGGGGCCACCTTTACTACCCCGAAGTGCCTGTGCACCAGATTCTGGAGTGGACAGCTGAGAGGTTTCCCGACAGACCAGCGTTCCTACACCCCGCAAAAATGACTTTCAAAGAGTTTAAGGAGCAGGTGGACATATTCGCTACCGCCCTTAAGGAGCTTGGAGTGAAGAAAGGAGACAGAGTTGCTCTCTACGGGCCCAACCTGATCCAGTGGGAAATCGCGTTCTACGGAATATCAAAGGCGGGCGGCATTCTGGTGCCCATGAACCCGCTGTTTAAACAGGCAGAGGTAGAATACGAGGCTAACGACTCGGGAGCGGAGACAATCATAGTCTTCCAGCTCATGTACCCGAACGTAGAAGCGGTTAAGGACAAAACAAAGCTCAAAAACATAATCGTGCAGGAGCTGGGAGAGAAGCCGGAAGGGACAATCGGATGGTCAGAGCTGATGGCAAACACTAAGCCGGACCCGCCCGAATACGAGTACAACGCGAAAGAGGATCTCGCGGCGCTGGTGTACACAAGCGGAACCACAGGACTACCGAAGGGAACGATGCTCACACACTACAACATGGTGTCAAACGTTGTCCAGATATCCCAAATCTTCGAAATAAGCGAAGAAGACGTTGCAATGACCGTTCTACCACTGTACCACATCTACGGAATGACGTGCTGCATGAACGCTGCGGTCTGGACAGGAGCAGCACAGGTGGTGATGCCGCGATTCGATGTGAAAGAGTTCTGCGAGTTGGTAGAGAAATACAGGGTAACCTACAGTCTGTGCGCACCGCCGATATTTCTCGCAGTGGTGAGACACCTCGAAGACCCGAACGTGAAGGGGTATGACTGGTCGGACCTCAAAGTTTTCAACAACGGCGCAGCACCGATCCCCTTGGAACTCCTCGAGAAATTCGACAAGCTGGCAAGGGAGAAATGCAACGCTCATGACGTCATAGTGGAACACGGCTGGGGCTTGACCGAGGCTTGCCCCGTTGTAGCAGTGAATCCCATGTATCGCCGCAAGATGGAGTCCCAGGGCACCCTCCTCCCGGACACGTTCCACAAGGTTATTGATATTGAAACAAACGAGGAGTTACCCGAACCAGGACAGGTCGGCGAGCTGGTTGTTAAGGGTCCGCAGGTCATGAAGGGCTACTGGAACAGGCCGGAGGCAACCAAGAACGCGTTCTGGACCGATCCCAAGACGGGTGAGAAGTGGCTGAGGACAGGCGACGTAGCGTACATTGATGAGGAAGGCTATGAGCACCTAGTTGACCGCTTGAAGGAGATGATCAAGTACAAGGGTTGGAGTATCGCCCCCGCCGAACTTGAGGATCTCCTCTTCAAGAACCCGCACGTGTTTGACGCCGCGGTTATAGGGAAGCCTTCCCCGGAACCCGATATCGGACAGATACCCAAGGCGTTCATAATTTTGAAGCCGGAGTCTAAGGGTAAGGTCACAGAGCAGGATATCATCGACTGGGTGGCCGAGAGAATCGCCGC
>JAUQYY010000290.1 GCA_030587505.1 Candidatus Sigynarchaeota archaeon | reverse complement strand
CACGTTACTCTATCTTTTTTCTGCTGCGAGTCGTCTCAGTAGTGTTGCGTTTCCCCCTCTTTTAACTCCGTATCTGCTTACGAACTCTTGAAATACTAATTGCTCTCCGATCACCGGGTGGACGGCTCTTATTATCCTTTCTCCTTCTGCCTCCCAACCGTGACGCTCTTTCAGCAGTTCTATGATCCTACTCTTTCTGGTTGGAGGGAGATCTCCTTCCTCGCGTATGAAGTAATTAACGTCCTCCGGTAATTTGTTGAAGTGTTTCTCCACAAGACGTGTGTACGAGTCTATTCTGGACGCTCGCCCCTCTCTGGAGTCGTTTGGTCGGATGCAGAGCTTAGCCGCAGTTGCCACCGCTTCTTCTTTTGTTTCTACGTGTACGACCAGATGTTCCGGGGCTGGCTCAACCCACATCATCTCCCCGGTGAATCTGTCCACTGACCGAAGGTTTTCTCTGTTATCTATGTTACCCATCAGGTATCCACCAAGCCTCGATTCCCGTGGGCCAATAACCACAGGAATACCCATTCTCGCGTACCCCTCAATAATCGTGTACACAAACTCCTCGCATACACCCCAAGCAATCACAGCGCCATTCGTTGTGTTTAGCGTGTAATCCGCCAGTTCCATAAAGTTTGCTCTCGTTGGGATCTCACCCCCCAGGCAGGCAAACTCTAGGTAGACGGAGGATACGTTTGTGCTGGCGGTGCATCCCCCCATATTTACGAGTCCACCCGCTCTGAGAAGAGCGTGATTCGCCTGGTAGGGGTTCTTTCCCTCATTGTTTCCACTCATAGCCATCTCTATGGCTGAGCAGCCCGAAACGAGTACCACGTAATTCTGCGTAGTGAGTTCGTTAACCATCCAAACAAGTTCACGGGCGCTGGACGGATACTTACCACAGCCCAGTAAAGCTATAACTCCCGGCACCTTCCCCGAATCGATGCTTGACTTAAGCTCCCTCAATTCACGGTGCCCGATCGGCCCTCTCGGCCCTCTAATGGAAAAACTTTCTTTTCTTATTCTGTCCTCCGAGGCTTGAATAATCAAATCAACCAGTGGTAGCCCGCTCTTCTGCTCACAGGAACCGCAGAAGGTGCAGTCATCGTATATCCTCCTCAGTTTGTGGATGTCGGCGCTTCTCACGGCTTCTGCTATGGGGAGCTGAAAAGGGCAGAGATCCGAGCACATGTCGCTCTGCTTGCATTTCTCAGAGGTCTCCCCAAAATCCACACGTCTTCTCTCCTCTCTCCTGCCTTTGAGTTCTATAGAAACCCTAAGAGCCACTTCGGCTGCCTTTACGGGGTCGGAAATGAGCGCACCCCTCTGATTTCCCTCCACCAAGTCTTCCACAATCTGGTAGGCTGGATCGTCTGTTCTGTCCGGAAGACCATAGCGGAACGCTTCGGTTGTGGCTATCACCGGGGTCCGGGTTCTCTCAGCCTCGGATAACAGCTCGATTTTCACGCAGATATTGTCGGCGAGAACGACGTCGGCTAATCCGAGCCTGAGGTACAGGAGTAGGCGGGTTGCCGGTCCAACAATCTTTGCGGTGTCCAGTATTCTCAGTAGCTCTTGAGCGACTGGTCCAACCCCGCATACCTCGACCCGGTCTTCGAGTTTCTGGTCCTTAACGAGGTTAACGAGTTCCACCGCCGGGAGCAGGTTTTGTCCGACGAACATGATAACCGGTTTGGATGTGTCAACGCTTCCCACTCCCACCACTGTTTTGAGCTCTAGAGCCTTCTCCAACTCTTCGTCGCTGAGGCTTCTCGCTGTGAAAAAGTTAAAGCAGGAAACCTTAATGATTTCGGACACCTCCTGCGCCAGGTGAGTTAGGGTTCCAGCGTGAAGAGCCATCGACTCCAGCTCCAAGTGATTGGTCTGCGTTCCGGGAATCGTAGATGAGAGAAGATTCGTTAGTTGCCCCTCGAGGTACTTCAAAACCTGTTCAAGCTCTCCAAGTTTCTCTGATGATGGAAGACCTGTGATCACACGAATCTGTAGGCACCCTATTTTTCCGTCCACACTTAGTGGGTGGTGCTCGCTAAACTCTGAAACAGCATAATCGTACAACTGTCTCGCAAAGGAAATCGAAGACGAGGCTCCCATGCACGCCGCAAGGAGATTGCCTCGTGCCTGCTGGTAGCGAATATCCCCTCCACATCCACCTATCTTTCCTCCGCTGAGGTCGCAGGGCCCCAGGGCGCAGTCGTAACAGACAGTGGTCTGCGGAGCATAGACTGGTTCATATCTTCGGAGAAGGAGGCTGTCCCACTCGTACAGGTCGACCGGCTTGGGGAAGGGAGTCAAAAAAACGGTCCCTCTCCTCAGGCGCGACACGGGCCACTCTGTTCTCACTATGTCTGCAACCATTCTCTCAACGCCGCGAGGATCCCTGACAATGTCCGCGATTCTAAGAGTGACGTCCCCCTTGGAAACGGTCTGCGGTGCCTCCTCACCCAACCAAAAATCCTCCAAGACTTTTTTGATGGTTTATTTTTAATCCCCTCCTTGGGTCGAGACGGGAAAAACTTTGGTTAAAAATAAGATTTAGGGGTTGTGAGGGAGTTACTTGGTTTCCCTTCTGATTTGCTCCAGCTTCTTCGCCACTTCTTCTCGTAAGGAGTACGAGTATTCCTCCGTGGGGAAGAGTTCTTTTTCCACCTCTTCCTTGTACTTTTGAACCGCGTTTTTGATGGCCTCCCTGACGTTTCCGAATCTCTTCACGAATTTCGGCTTGAACCCTTGGTTGATTCCAACGGCGTCGTGAAACACCAGAACCTGTCCGTCGCAGTGGATACCCGCGCCGATTCCGATTGTGGCCGCCTCGACGGATTCGGTTATCAGCTCGGCGACCTGCCAGGGGATGCCCTCGAGAACTATTGAGAACACGCCGGCCTCGTCGAGCGCCTTGGCGTCCTCAAGCAACTTTTTTATCGCCTCTTCTGTTCTCGCCTGAACCTTGTGTCCCCCGAAGATGTGAACTGACTGAGGGGTCAGCCCGATGTGCCCCATTACTGGAACCCCAAGGTTTAGAATCGCCTTGACAACCTCTATGATTCTTTTTCCGCCTTCCGGTTTAACTGCTTCCGCTCCGCCCTCCTGAACG
>JAUQYY010000284.1 GCA_030587505.1 Candidatus Sigynarchaeota archaeon | reverse complement strand
CGAAGCGCAGCAAAGGGTCACTCAACTCCATTTCAGGGAGTTTAAATAGTTTCGCTAAATAAATGGAGAGTGTACTAAACCGCCCCGGCGAGGAGAATCTAACAGTACACGCTCTCAACTACACTTGGCTGATGAAGACCAGGGATAAAAAAGCGTAAAAGCAACAAGGATCCGAGGGAAATCCATACGCCTAAGTTCTCAAAAATTCCTCTCAGTGGTATCTAGAGGAACTCAGAGGATTAATGAGCAATCGGAAAAAGTCGGTGCGGTGTCTGCACACCGACCGGCGGGATACCCCGACTTACCCTCGATCGACATAAACCTTCAGTTCACCGCAAGGGAGAACAGGGCAGCCAACAGGCTCCGCCTCTGGACAAACATTGGGAATGAACCAGATGGGGAAGATTACCCCCGATTACCCTTACCCGATGCGTTTAGACCAGCCGGATTATCAGACGCTATGACCCCGACAGGGAGATGCTTCTGCATATTCACATCACCTCCGCGGGGCACGATAACTTAATGTCTGAGTGTTTCTGGAAATTTTTAAATACACCAAAGCGAAACCATAGCGGAGAGAAGAAATGTCAATACCCATGGAGGATTTGAAAAAAGCCTTCTTAACGCTCCTAAAAGACGAAACAGTTAAACAGGAAATAGGAGCCGCACTCGCCAGCTTCTTCGCCATAAAAGGAGTTGAGGACACCATAAAGGAAGTAAGAAAACTCACAGACGCCATCAGACAGCAAACAGAAGCAATAAACAAACGCTTAGACCTCCTCGAAAAAACAATGCAAAAAGAACACGAAGAAACAAGGAAACACCTCGAAGCATTCAGAAAAGAAATGCAAGCGATGCGCAGAGACTTCAATATGCAAATAGAAGCACTAAACAAGCGTATGGATAGTTTTGAGAAGAGTCTCGAGCTTCTCACCAAGCGTATGGATAGTTTTGAGAAGAGTCTTGAGTTGATGTCTAAGCGTATGGATGATTTTGAGGCGGAGATGAGGCGGCTTCGCCAGGACTTTAATCTGAGTATTAGTGCTCTGGGTGCGAGGTGGGGTTTCTCGGCGGAGGAGGCTTTCAGAGAGGGTATTCGCGGAGTTTTGGGGGAACTGGGCTTTACTGTGGACAAGTGGGAGGTCTATGATAAGGAGGGAACCGTGTTTGGTGTTCCTGGGGTTATTGAGACCGACGTTTTGATCAGAGACGAACAGCATATTCTCATAGAGATTAAGTCCAGTATGAGCAGGGGTGACGTCGCGGCGTTCATCAACAAGGCTAAGCTCTACGAGCGCCTAGTGGGCGTTAAACCCTTGCTTGTGATAATCTCGCCCTTCGTGTACGACGATGCGAGGGAGAGAGCCCTCCAAGAGAATATCAAAGTTTACACAAGAGTAAGGGAGTTCAAACCACTCTAACAGTCTAATCGGATTCCACTCCTTGCTTCTAATTCCCGTCCCTTCGGTGGGTCACTTTTTGGAATTTCTGCGCTTGGTCAACAGTAACTCCTTTATGGGGTTAGAACCAAAAAATTAACTTTTGAACGTTTACGTTGGTTATTGACCTGTAAAGTAAAGGGAGGAGTGGGGAGGAAAAAGAGAAGTCGTGCGGATTACCACATGTTTCCTTTCTTTGCTACAACCTCGGCTGCTTTTATGAGCGGGTACGCTGTTGGGGGCGCGGTGAGCAGTGGGTGTGTTCCGATCTGAGCGGTTAGAATAGAGTTGAGGGTCATCTTGTTCTGGACGGCGAGGCCTATCAGGTTTGTTATTTCTCCCGCGGTCGGCCCGCCTATGACTTCCCCGCCCAGGATGACACCCGACTCTCGGGCAACAATGAGCTTCACAATCTGTTTATGCGTGTTTGGTAGCGTTCCGGGGTGCTTGTCGACGCCCTCGAAGGTTCCTGTGACGATGTCGAATCCTTCCTTTCTCGCTAGGGTCTCTGTGAGTCCAGCTGCTCCGAAGCCGGTTTCGTCGAGGGCCGTTGAGAAGATGGCGATGGTTCCGTTGAACGTTTTCACTGCGCTCAGCTTGTACAGGTTCATGCCCGCGATTCTCGCCTCGGCGCAGGCCGTGGAGGCCAGCATGATTCCGCTCAGTTTTCTGGTGAAGAAGTCTCTCTTCTCGGCGCAGTCACCGACCGCGAAGATGTCCGGGTTGTCTGTTCTCATGTACTCGTCCACCTTGATGAACCCTTTCTCGTTGATTTTCAGCCCAGCCTTTTCGGCGAGTGATGTGTTGGGGCGGTAGCCCATGGCCAGGATCACCATGTCTGCCTCAAGCTTCTCACCGTTGTTCAGGAGTACACCCGTAACTTTTCCGTCGCCGAGTATCTCCTTGACTCCCACGCCGGTTTTAATCTTCACCCCCCTCGACTGGAGGATTTCCTCCACCCTAACAGCTAGTTCCTCGTCGAAGGCGAGGCCCAGAAGGTGGGGCAGTATCTCAACGATGGTTATGTCCTTTCCGAGCTTGTTTATCTCGTCCGAAACCTCAACGCCTATGAAGCCTCCGCCGATTGTCACGATTTTCTGCGAATCCCTAAGCTTCTCCATCATCTCGTCAAGGTACCTCTTGTTCTTGGGAACCGTGAAAACGTTCTCCAGGTCGGCTCCCTTGAGCCACTTTGGAACCACCGGGGTGGACCCGAGCGCCAGCACCAGCTTTTCGAAGCCTATCTCTTCACCTCCCGCTGTTTTGCAAGCCATTTTCTCCTGGTCTATGGAGACCACTTCGTCGATTTTGAGTTTTATACCAGCGTTCGTCAAAACGGTGTCGGGTATAAGGTCCTTCTCAGTGGAGCCCAGCGACCCGAAGATGTAGGGTATTCCACAGGGGACAACCACCTGTTTCTCCCTTCGGATGAGAAGGAACTCTTTATCGGGATAATGAGATTTCCCTGTGAGAGCGGCAACGATGCCCGCTGCGCTTCCTCCGATTATCAATACATCTGTCTTTTCCAATTTTGTACCTCCTGCTTTGTTTTTAATCTTCATTTTTCAGTTATGGAGTGTTCTTCTTTGATTGATTTGCTTTTTACAGCTTGATTGTCGCCTTGTTTCTCGGGAGTGTTAAATTCGGCACAGAACAACAAGCATTATGAATATATATATTCTTTATCGTAAGTTTAACCCTTCAACTAGATCAGGTAGGGTTTTAAAATAAGTTCTCCCGAAAAACTCTCAAAAAATACGGAGAATTCACCATACCCCCACTTCGATGACGACTCTCTGAGGTCATCACAAAGGGAGAGGCGTATTATCATAAAACAATGTGTTGCCCTTTTTTGGGTTGTAACATTAAAAATAAAATAGGAGAGAGGGCGATTTAGCTGAGTACGCTCATTATTATTCCAGCGAGTTCCTCTCTTTGAGGTGCCTTTGCTATGAGGTCCCTCAGCTTCGGCCCGATTTCCTCAGGCTCCCAGAATCCTGGGGGTTCTCTCTTAACAGGTTCGCTTGATCTCCAGCTGTGTAACAACCAAAGATTTCCGCCGACGACTCTGATTACCTGGCCCGTGACGTCGGCCGCGTCGTCAGAGGCCAGATAAACAACTAGGGGGGCCATAGCCTTGGGGCTTAGAACATCGTACCCGTACTTCTTTTCGAATTCCTCTTTGGTTCCCATCATTGGTGCCAGCGAGGGGGTGGCCTCGGTTGTTAATCGTGTTCTTGCCACCGGTACCACCACGTTTGCCGTTACTCCGTACTTCGCAACCTCTTTGGCAACGATTAGCGTGAAGGCAGCTATTCCCGCTTTTGCGGCTCCGTAATTGCTTTGACCCGGGTTATAGAGTAATCCCGCGTCGGAGGCGGTGTTGATGATTCTTCCCGCGACCGGTTTTCCCGCCTTCGATTCTGCTCTCCAGTAGTTGGTGGCGTGCCTGGTGCAGTTGAAGGTTCCCTTCAGGTGGACGGCTATAACCGCGTCGAACTCCTCTTCGGTCATGTTGAAAACCATCTTGTCCCTGAGGATTCCCGCGTTGTTAACCAGGATGTCCAGCTTGCCGAACGTTTCTATCGCCTGGTCAATTATCCTCTTTGCTCCTTCGAAGCTTGTGACGCTCTCGTAGTTGGGTGCGGCTTCGCCGCCCATCTCCTTAATCTCCTTAACCACATCGTCGGCGGGGCCGTGGAACTCGCCTTTTCCGTTTGTACTGCCGCCTACGTCATTCACTATGACTTTCGCTCCGTGCTTTGCGAGGGCTAAGGCTTCCTCTCTTCCTAACCCTCTTCCAGCACCGGTTACTATGGCTACCTTTCCTTCCAGCAGTTTTGCCACATTATCACCCATAAAATTTGATACAACTGA
>JAUQYY010000283.1 GCA_030587505.1 Candidatus Sigynarchaeota archaeon | reverse complement strand
AGCTAATTTGAGGCTATAATTACGACGAACCACGAAGTAAAATTCAAATTCTCAGACTCATTTTTTCGATTTTCTCATCGAGTATACTCCGCCGGTAAGAGAACAAGCAGGAAAACCGAGGTAGCCAAATCTATTTTGTGCTTTCCTCTAAGACAAGTACAGCAGTAAAAGATTTTTTGGATATTTGAGGAAGATTCGTTTTTTGAACGGTGCTAAACGCTGTATTTTTCCATTAGGAGTTGTTTTCTTGTTTTTTCTCCGATTTGAAATCGGCACTTCGGTTTTCCGGTTGCTTCACACTCGATTTCGACCGCGTTCCAGTCTCTGTTGGTTGCTTTGGAGATTAGTCCCGCACTGTACCCGCTGAAGTATCCACAAACGGTTATGTCGGAGTGCTCGTACACCGACGCTATTGGAGAGTTTTCCAGCGTGAAAATTATTTTGTCCTTCTCCACTGTTTCCACGCTTATTTTTCCCCATCCCATGGAGGCGTAGAACGAGGATAAGACTTCCAGAAGCGATTTGATGTCCTCGGGAAGCTCCATCATTCTCTTCAGGATCTCGAAGTCTTTCTGTGCGCACTCCTTTCCAGCCTCGTATACGGATTCCAGAAGAGACTCGCCAGCAAGATTCACTATCCACTTCTGAATGAACCCTATCATCTCCGGTCTTGTCAGCCAGACACGCTCACCGTTGAAGGTGAGTTTACCCGTTGAGCAGTCGAGCTTAAGAAGCTCCTTCAGGCTTTCGGCGTCTATCTTCAAGGTTCTTATCAACCCCCTTCACAGGATTTTTTCCAATTCTTTGGCTACACGTTCCGCTTCGAGGAAGATGTACCCGAGGTTAGCGTCGGTCGAGGCGAGTATTGTTAGCACTCCTTTTCCAGCCGCGTCGGTCAAGACTAGGAAGCCGTTTTCACCCTCAACGTAAATGTTTTTCGCTTTCCCGAGTTTGAGCTCGCTTAGTCCCTTCGAACTCATCTTTTCAATCGATGCTGAGATGGCTGAGATTATTCTCTCGTCGATGCTGGGAGGTAGGTTGGAGGCTATCACGAATCCGTGGTAGTCCACAAGGGCCGCGGCTCTAATGCCCGGGGTATCCCTCAACTCGTCTAACTTTTGGTTGATATTTTCAAGCTTCTGCGACAATTTTTCTTCCTCCGGTGGAGATTCATATTTCCTTATGATCTTGAGGACTTCCTTTTGGAAGGGGCTATAAACCTTGATGTCCCCATCCCAGTTTTCAAGGTGCTTATTGTAACGGGTTACAAAACGTCTACTGACTTCCTCTAGAATTTTTTGAATATTACTATTTTGTGAGGAAACGTCTGTGCGGACGGCGAAGAGAATATCCCCACTGGAGCAGTAAACCACTTTTCTGCCCTCGAATTCTATTTGTTTTATTTCCGACTTTTCAACCTCTTTGCCGAACTGTGCTACGGCAGAAAGAAAACCCGCAATAAGGTTAGAGTCCATCCCACCATTATAAGGTGTTAAAGAAACATGCAACAAGCAGACCCCAGATTTGTGAAAAATGCAAACATCAGTTATTCCCGTTTCCATAGTTTCCTCACCTGATGGGAAAACCTCAAAAAGGAACATGAAAAACTAAAGCTATCAAATTATAAATCTTTTCAACTTTAGTTTCGTTGCATATTTTTCTCTTTTGATTGATTGAAAATTGTGTGACAAGACACGACCTCGGTTCTACTCTTGCGAGTTTCTCATCCGCAACATTTTTATGGATGCGAGAAAAGCTCAGAGAAAAAATTATTTTATTCTTTATCATTGTAGAGACTGAATTGCACTCCGTTTTGCACTTATCGTGTGATTCTTTGTTTTCTCTACAAACTCACAGGAGGCGTGATTAATGGTTGATGACATTTCGGAAGAAGAGGCTGTTAAGGTGGTGTCTCAAGTAATACATCTCGCTATCGACTGTACTTTGGTTGACCTCGGAATAGTCAAGAAAATAAAAGTCGAGAACAACAAAGTGTTTGTAACCCTGGCGTTTCCGTTTCCGAATATTCCGATCAAAGAGTATCTCATAAACAGTGTGAAGGAACCTTTGGAGAAACTCGGAGCAGAGGTAGAGATAAAAACAAGAGTGATGACTCCGGAAGAACTCGAAGCTTTCTTGGAGATGGAACAGAAACACTGGAAAGGTGTTTAATAAAACGACTCTGTGTCTGGTTGATTTTCCGGGTTGCTTCAAGCCATCTAACCGATTCCCACACAAGTATGAAATAGTGCCTTCTTTTAGGGTGTTACGGTGAGCTGACCCGGGCTAGTCTTGTTGGTCTACACCCTTAGGGTGCCAATCCGATAGAGGATGAGACGGTTCAGAGAGGTTGTTGGTGTTTTCTGTGCAGCTTCTGTGTTGGTTTCTTTTACTCTTCAGAGCTCTATGTCTGGTTCGTCTTTCTCTTCTTGTCTGCCGGTTATTCTCTTCACCGCCCAGCTAGCCCTTTTTTGAACTCTCCAGTCCGGATCTTTCAGCGCTTTGACGATAGGCTCAAGTGCCGCGGGGTCGCCTATTTCTCCTAGGGCCCAGACGGCCTTGTAGCGTATTTCCCCCTTCTCCTTGAGTATGTCAACCAGTGCCTTCACGGCTCTAGGATCCCCCAGTGCTCTCAGGGCGTCCACCGTCTGGACGACCACATCCTTATCCCTGTCTCTTAGTCTTTTCGTCAGGGGGATAACAGCCTTGGGGTCCCTTATTTCTCCTAGGGCCCAGGCGGCGGCGCTTCTCACCTGCCAGTCTTTATCTCCGAGTGCTTTTATGAGAGCGTCTACGGCTTTTCGGCTTCTTATTTCCCCTAGGGCTCGCGCAGCGTTCCTCCGCACCACGAAGCTCTTATCCTTGAGCGCTCGTACCAGGACCTTAACCGCCTTGGGGTGTCTAATCTTTCCAAGGGCCAAAGCTGCTTCCCCGC
>JAUQYY010000272.1 GCA_030587505.1 Candidatus Sigynarchaeota archaeon | reverse complement strand
TAAACTTATATTTAACTCTATTTTTCACAATCTGTAAAAACTGTAGGAGCGGAGGTATCCTTTGAGTTTTCTCGTTACAGGGGTGATGTAGAATTGTTTGGTCTCGCCTGGAAAAGGGGAGTTTATATGGCTTCTTTCGCAATTTGGAGCCTTACGCTGGAAGCGAGACCCGAGCATTCTACATCACCATTGAAGAAAGTAAAAAAAGTTAAAAATGAATATTTCTTAACTAAAGAAGTGGATAACATCCCACATAAAAGGCGCAGAGGTAGCCAAGCGGTAAGGCGCTGATCAGAGAAAGGGTAATTCTCTGAGTGTACGCCTGCTAAGCCAGTTCTCCATTGGAGAGCGCGGGTTCGAAATGACCAAAAGAATCTTTTGGTCAGGAAACTCCCGTCCTCTGCGCCATTCCCACTTTACTTTTCTTAATGAGAGAGCGAATACAGAGAGTGGATAGCAGTCACTACTCCTTTTAAGAAAAGGAATATTGGTTGGGAGACTTGAAAGAAATGTTTATATTTTTGTAAGGGGGTTCATTAGGTGGTGGCGAGTCTAGGCGGGCAGCTAGGGGTTGCCTGAGAGAGGGTTTCCTCTCGACCGCAAATCCTCTTTAGGGCGGGCCGAAAGCTGATGTGAGGCACGTCCAACCCGCTAAAACGGTCTGTCACCAAGGCGGTGAAGATCCGCACTGGAGGATCGGCGGTGGGTGACTGCTTTCCGTAGGGAAAGCGTGTTCACCCTTTGCCAGGGAAACCGGTTAGGCCCGGGAGAGTGTTGGGTTAGTCGGCCCGATGCCTTGAAGGAGCAGCCTAACTCTGGACGTTCGATGCTTCCAGAATCCCGGGTCAGAGACCAGGTGGCAGATACGCTGGCGGGGAGGTGTGTCGAGCATCAGGACTCGCCACCTAAAATAAACTGCTTAGAAGATCTTCAGATTGGTTTATCTTTGTTTAGTCTGTTTAGGAGTTGGCATGCTTTGCATACTTTTTCTGCGCAGGGTTCGCCGCACGTTAAGCATTCCTGGACTGGCTTTTTGTTGATTGTGAGTTGAGGGGCTAGTTTATCGTAGAGGCGTAGTATGTTATATTTTGTGCCGGGTCTTTTTCTTTCCATTTGGTTGAGGAAGACGCGTATATCGTCTCTGTATCCTTCAGTGGTGTAAGGGCATGGTTTTGAGTTGTGGCTTAGGTTTCGGTAATATGCGTATAGGGTGGTTTCTTTTTCGGGGATTGTTCTCAGGGGTTTTATGCGTGGCACGAGTTTTGGGTGTATTTTTTGGGGGGAGGGGTAGTTTCGTTTGAGCCTGTTTAGGTCTCCTTTTAGGATGTTTAGGAGTATTGTTTGGGTTTCATCATCTAGGTTGTGGGCGGTTGTTAGGCAGTCTACGTTTGCTTCACGAGCCATTTTGTTGAGAGCTTTTCTTCTTAAGACGCCGCAGTACGAGCACGCACCTAACCGCCTGTTTTCACTTTTTTCAGCAATTTTGATAATCTCGTCAAGTGTCTTTCCGTAAATTTCCTTGTAGGATGTTTGAATGAGTGGGATGTTCAATTCTTTGGCGTGTTTTTTGACGATTTTTAGGTTGTGCTCGCTATATTGAGAGATGCCTTCATCTATGTGAATTATGAGAAGTTTGCTCTCGGGGAATTTGCTTTCGATTTTGTGTAGAATGTGTAGAAGTACCACGCTGTCTTTTCCGCCTGATACGGCGACTCCTATGTGGTCTGATCTTTTTAGCATTTTTGTTCGGGCGATTTCTTTATGGACTCTCCTTTCGACGGAGTTGAGGAAGCATTTACGGCAGAGCTTTTCTCCTGAATAGGGTAGGAAAACCACCGCGGTTTTTGAACATTTTTTACACTGGTTCAACAAAAACTATCCTCCAGTTAGAAAGGTGTAAAGCCTACAGTTAGTAGGGGAAGAACAAAATTTGCGACAAGCATAAAAATAGCTATGATGCGTGCGCTGTTTACAAAGAGGCTTCTTTTTGAGAATGATTTTTTTCCGATTTTTATTTTCTTCTCTTTTGATATTGTATTTCTTATTACTTCTTCAAACAGCTTGTCTCCGTCAAAGGCGTAGATTGGAAACATGTTAAACATGGCTACGCTGAAGGTGACGATAAAAATCCAGTAGAGCGTCAGATATAAGTGGGTGGAAAAACCTACTCCCAACCACCACGCTGAAGGGTATGGAAGGTAAAAGGGACGCGGGTAGGTTATTCCGATATACCCACGGGTGGGAATTCTAGGATTTATGCTTGTCATGAGGGTGACTCTGCCTATGCTTGTGTCTAGCACTAAGATTTCGAATGGTTTAACGTGTGAAAGGTATAAGCTCAGTCCGTAGTCAGAGATTACAGGAGTGCCATTTATTGCAAATATCACTGTGGAGGGAGGAAGCTTATAGTATGCGGGAGAGTTAGGATCTACACCGGTAACAAAAACACCTACTGAGGGCCCATACCAAGGAGATATTACTAGTGCGAAGTTGCTAATAAGTAGGAACGCGAGTAGGGCGGTTACAATATTCGCCGCAGAACCCGCACTGAATATTCTAAATCGTGAACGCGATGGGGCTTTCGCTAACGCAAGCTCATCTAGTTCTACAAAACCACCCGGTAGAAAAATGAGAAATAGTAGACCCGCGGACTTTATGGGTAGGCCCTCCGCAATTGCGGCAATTCCGTGTGCCAATTCATGGGTTACTAGTGTTAAAATCAAAGCTATTAGTACGTAGATTATTGAGGTGCCGGTTATTGTGATTCCTGGAATTACGGGTACGAGTGGAGAGGTGTTTTGAGGCTGAACAAACACGTTGATAAGATTTCTTAGTAATACAACGATTCCATAACCTAAAGCGGAGTAGCTCAACGCTACACCAACGGTCCCAATGGCGCTCCAGATTTTTGGGGATTTTCGCGCAATTCTTGAAATGATATTATTAAAACGCTTAGTTCGGTACATTAGGAGGAAAGGAGCTACGGTGAAACCGTATTTCTCTAAATTTAGATACTTCGTAAGGAGAAACACCGCTATCCAGAAAATAAAGAGAATTATCAGAATAAGGTATGCATCGTTCACTGATAACGCCTTCCTTATTTATCTCGTAGGGGTAAAGAAACTCAGGAGGGAATTGGCATTCTGTTTGTGTGATAATTCGTTAACTTCAATTGTACTCGGAATAAACCAAATTAAGAACTGCTTAAAAAACTATCCGTGAAGGGAAAAGGCTTTTTAGTTATTCGAACCGCATGAATATTCGAGAGAGTGTACGCGTTTGTTTTACTTCATCGTGAGCCTGTGTTTGTACTTTGGAAGAGTTTAGAGGATACTTTTCTGAATGTTGTCGGAGAGCATGGATGTTTTAGTTGAAAGTTGATTGCTAATATTGAAAGCTAAATGAAGTACTTGTTAGAGGAGAATCTGAACCGTGGAGAGAAGAAAATTAAGAAGAACAAAGGGGTATTGGAAAAGAAAGAAGTAAAAATGGGGGGATTAACGGTGGGAAAGGAGGGGAGTAAAAGCGCGTTTAAATAATGTGGTGTGTAATGTTTTGATGTAAGCGTTTTGAAATTAAGAGATTTTTTGGTGGTTGTGTTGAGTGAAAAGCCGGTGGCGGTTGGCGACAAAGTCGAGGTAAGGTATAGCGCTGAGAGATGGAGGCTTTTGAGAGAATTGAGGAAGAAGGCCATTTCCATTATGGAGATTCTATCTGAGTGTAGTATTTCGGCGATAGTTCATGGCAGTTTGGCTAGGGGGGATGTTAAAGAAAGCAGTGATGTTGACATTTTTGTACCGTATGTTGTTTCGTCTTTTCTGGTTGAGCATGCTCTTAGGAAAATTAAGGCAGACTTTTTTTCTCGGGAGATTATTCAAGCCACTCCCCAATACGCGGTTAAGGCGTACATATATCTTGAGGATAATATTAGCGTATCTTTTCCGTTGGTGAGTCTTAGTCGCTTGGAAACAGAATTTTATTATTTTGGAGGAGCACTATCTTTAGAGGATTTGAAACGGGAGAAACGGGTGCCGGGAGTTGACAAAAGGTTAATGTTAATAGAACCTACTAAATATGGGCACATAGAAAGTCCGGTTATAGGAAACGAAGCGATCACAGCCAAGATTTTGGGTGTCAGCGTGGATATAGTTAATCAGAGAGTGAGGGTTCTTATGAAGCGTGATAAAATCGGACGAACAGGGGTTTATCTAAAAAGAAAACTGAAGGAAAATGAAAGCTTTGAACACGTGTTAAAAAGAATAGCGGATAAGGACTCTATTGTACGTAATCGTATGCAAAATAGAAGAAGGTGATGTTTTTGCGCAGGATTTCTAAATCTATGGGCGGATCGATGTTTATCGGGGAGCTTTCTAAGGGTTGTCAGTTGTGTATGCGGGGAGGTAAACTGGTTTTATTTGTGACCGGACTATGTACGAATCCTATTGGTTGCTCGTGGTACTGCCCAATTTCTTTTGAACGAAAAGGGAGAGATGTTATTTACGCCAATGAACGACTGGTTCGTAGCGATAAAGACATAATTAATGAGGCGGCACTGAGCGGTGCGGAGGGGACGGGGATTACTGGTGGTGAACCACTTTTAGTTTTAGACCGAACCATTCACTATATTGAGTTACTGAAAGACAATTTTGGAGAGGCCCACCATATCCATCTCTACACAGGTAAGAGACGAATAAATAAGAAGAGTATTGAAAAACTAGCTAGAGTCGGACTTGATGAAATACGTTTCCACATTTCAACAGAGAAAGAGAGTGAAGTTTTGGCCTCGGTTGGTGATTCCCTGAGTGTAGGGGTTGAGATACCGGCGATACCCGGCAACTTGGAGCCTCTAAAGAGGCTAATTAAGTCATTTGAAAAGTATAGAGTAGACTTTCTAAATATCAACGAACTCGAATTCACCGAGACAAACGCAGATGAATTAAAAAAGCGGGGGTACAGACTCAAGAGGAATACCGTGGCAGCGGTGGAAGGAAGCGAAAGCACGGCTAAAAAGTTACTTGAATGGGCGGTAGACAATACAGAATTAAACATCCATTACTGCCCCTTGAGTCTAAAAGATGAAGTGCAGCTCAAAAATAGACTCTTAAGAAGGGCTAAAAACATTGCCAAACCTTATGAACAAATCACCAGAGAGAGGCTTCTTTTAAAGGGAGTAATTACTTTTGAGGACGCAGGGAGAGTAAACCAGCTTTATTCAATCTTCAGGAAGTATAAGGTTTCTGGGGAGCTGATTTATTTTAATCCCAGGAAGTTGAGAGTTGAAACATCAGTAAGAATTGCTAAGAGAATTGCTCGAGAAGCAAAGAAGAAGGGATTTAAAGTGGGAATTTTGGAGGAGTACCCTACGGACGAACCAAGATTGGAGACAGAGTATACACCCCTTTGATTTAAACTAAATTTGCGTTCTATAGAGTTTTAATTTTTATTTTATTCAGGGTTTGTGTTTAGCTTTTTATTCGTTTAGGGGAAATCTTAAGAGGGCGGCGATTCCTCCGAATGCTTGGAGGCGTTCTCCAGCGTTGTGTAACGTGCTTATTATGTGGATTTCGCCACCCATTTCTTCTACTTGACGCAGGAGTTCATCGTTTTTTTCTCTTTCCTCGAGATTAGCGCTTTTTAATTTTTCGTCAGTTATTAGTAATTTGTCTACAGCTCCGTATTGGATAGCCTTTTTGACGGAGTCATAGCCGTACGTTACTCTTTTATTATCTTTAGCTAGGCGTGTTAGAAATTCTTCCACGAGATGTAGGTCTTCAATTACCTTGTTTTCTTCCAAAATTTTTTCTATTGCCCCTCGGTGTATGACTTCATAAATTCCGTTCACCCCTCCGTAGCTCGCGTTTTCGATTATTAACTTATCTTTCAAGTCGGGAAATTTATTAACTAAATACTTTTGGAAATTGTTTTTCGTAAAACCGGGCCCAGCAATTATTATTTTACTTACTTCACCATTTTGTACCTGGTTAAGGGTTTTTGATACCTCGCTAAAGAAGTTTTTAATTGCTTCATCGTGCTGAGCCACGAATCTTTTCCCAGGGATATTCATACTAATACTGTCAACGATATCAATACTGTAGTTATCAACTACTGCAATGTTTGCTTCGCCCTCCTCAATTGACACTATGATCAATTTTGCTTTTGTTTTAACTCTCTCAGATTCATCTATGCGTGCCAAGATATATTTTGGCCATTTACTTTTGATTATTTTGATCGGAGTCCCAACCTCAATATTGATTGTATGGTGAGCCCCTCTAGGAACATTCTCTGGGGCACTGGTGATGATTCCCTTTACTCTCAATCTGTTAGAATACTTGTGGAGGGAGGTATCCTCGACAGTGATACCAAGATATACCGGAATTTTTTCTCCTTTGTCGGCTCTAGAGGGTTCATCGGGTCTTCGTATGCGTCTAAACGTTTTTGCGTAAACTATATCGCCCGAGTCTATAATGTTGTACAAATGCCAGAGATCCGTGAGTGATTCAGGGATTAATTTTATTTCACCTTTGTCCAATTTGTCTCTGTAAACCTTCAAAGTTATCTACCTTTTTAGCATACTAAACTTGATTTTTGTTAAACAATAAGAAAGGAAAATTTCATAAGCAAGGAGTTTGTAAACTATTTACGTAAACTCATTTTACACGGTAAGGAGTAATAGCTTAAACATCGGACGAGGGCTAGTCAATTTAGGGGAGGGGAGTATGAATCTGTTGAGACGCTTCTTTAATCAAAACTTTCTTTTCCTTTCTGTTCTAATAGTTTTCTTGCCCTTTCTTCTAGGACAGATGCGGGAATTTCGGTTAGTGTGATAACGGTTCTTCTACCGCGTTTAAGATTCTTTACCACGGCGTTAATTAATCCTATATCTGCTAGAACGCGTATATAGTTTCTAAAATTTCTTGTAGACCGTGGTTTGGTTTGGTATTCTTCACAAATAATGCAGTATTGTTCATAGGCTTTGTGGATGGGCACGGCGACCTCCTGTTTTAGGGTGGTGGCGGTGGATAGGGCGGCAAGCAGTTCATGGACATGTAGACCGCGAAGTATTTCGGGGGCAGTTTCAGGGTATACTTCGTTTTTTGCGATTCTAATCATTTCTGGGGTTATTCTCTTTTCTTCGCTTTTTTCGGCCAAGTATCCTGCATGGCGCAGGATTTCGATTCCGTGACGCGCGTTTCCCGTTTCGCTGGCTATCTTCGCAACCAAATTACAGTTTTCTTGTGAGAGTACACCTTCGTAGAAGCTTAGGCTCGCCCGATATGCGAGTATTTCCTGTAATTCTGACTCAGTATACCTTAAAAATTCTATTACAGAGTGAACATCTTCTATTAGGTGGGGATACAGGTGAGCAGCCCAATCTTCGGGTCTACTTATAATCATAGTGCTTACCCACGCATTTCCATATCCAAAGTACTCAGCGCTACGAATTAAGCCATGTATTGCTTCCCCGCCCAGGAGTTTCGCATCGTCTAAGGCGATTATAAGACGAGTGTTTTCCCTTCGTAGTATATCGTTTAGTTCTATGATTAATTCGTTTCCTGTGATTCCCATAACAGGTATTTTTTTCCAATTTTTCATTATTATCTGTCGTAGGACGGCGGGTAAGGTGCGCACAGTACTACAGTACATGTATTCAAAGAGTATTTTTGAGCCGAACTTTTTTGACATTTCCTGTATTTTCTGTCCGAACAATTTTGATGTGGCGGTCTTCCCGAGACCAGCCTGCCCAACCAAAGCACTGTTTACACTTACTAATTTATCTGAGAATAAAGGACGATAAACACGCATTAACTGGTCCAATTGTTTCTCCCTGTGGGGGAGTTTGGGAGGAACGTATTCGGGAAATAATGTACTTTCATCCTTAAACACTGAGGATTTAAGCATAGTTAACAGTAAAGACCGAACAAAAAATAAAGGTTTTCAAAGGTTCCCTTTTGTATTAACCTTTTTGAAAACTACTTTACGAGAGAGGCGCTTTTAGCAAGTTACGAGGGGTAAGATCACCCCCTCCGCTTCTTATTGACGGTATTAAATAATCAGAAAACCACAATTAGCTGTCGTATACGGTAAAGGAGGAATTCGATTACACAAATAAAACTCACAGAATTCCGGAAACAGAGGTTCAAAACAAGAAGACAAAGGAAATATTGGAAATGAGACATACACATGACATTTTATACGATTAAGATTATTCTTAAGATAAGAGAAAGTAAAAAAGTACTCCCCAAGGGAAGGGCATACGATGTCCAATATAGTGGAAGATGAGCTAAGCCGCCCCTCAGTATTCAAGGACGAGTCTAAACTGTCCATTGATTACGTTCCAGAGAATCTTCCACACCGAGAGAGAGAGTTAAAACAGCTAGCCCGTACGTTTAGGATGGTCTTGGAGAAGCCTGGAAGCAGCCAAAGAGTTATCATCATTGGAAATGTGGGCACGGGAAAAACAGCACTAGCCAAAAATTTCGGAAACCAAATATCAGCTATAGCAAATAAAAAAGGGATTAACCTTTCATACATACATATAAACTGCAGGAGGGAGAGAACCAGCTTCACCATTCTCAACAGAGTGGTTAAAACATTAAATCCGAAAATACCTCGGCGGGGTTTCTCCACTGAGGAATTGCTTCAAATTCTGAAAGAAATTTTAGAAGAAAGGAATATACATGTTATTCTCACCCTTGATGAACTAGACTTCTTATTAAAAAGAGAGGGGGAGCAGCTATTATATTCGCTCATAAGACTTTTTGACGAGCAACTAAACGTAGCCCAGCGGCTCTCGCTTATAGGAATAATGAGGAATGAAATACTATTTAGACATCTGGATCCAAGTGTTATTAGCAGTTTACAACAGAATATTATTCGTTTGAAGGAATATTCTGCCGCCCAACTGGAAACCATTCTGAGCGAGAGAGCTAAAGAAGCATTTCATATGGGCACTATAACAATTGAAGAAATAAGATTTATCGCAGAGATCGCGGCGATGAAAGGGGATGCAAGATACGCTTTAGAGATTTTATGGCGAGCAGGTAAAATTGCCGATGCACGAAACAAGACGCGAGTTTCGCCAGAACATATAAGGGAGGCTAAGGCAGGTATCTATCCGGTTGTTCGGAGAGAGATTCTACAAGAATTGCCATTTCAGCATAAGGTGCTACTATTAGCGATTTCAAGAACACTCACCGAGGATAGAGCGTATGTAACAACAAGTGAAACAGAGAAAACGTACAGGGTGATATGCGAAGAGTACAATATCAGACCTAGGAAACATACCCAATTTTGGGAGTACCTTAAGGAATTAGAAAAACAAGGGATCATTACCACAAAGATTTCGGGATTAGGAATGAAGGGAAAAACAACGCTTATTAGTCTACAGGATATCCCCACTTCGATTCTAGAGCAAGAGATTCTAAATTTGCTAGGAGGAATTAAATGAAAGAGAAAAGTTCCTTAGAAAGAATTTTTTCTTCCAGAGGACGTATAAAGATAGTTAAAGTTCTCGTTGAGGAAGAAGAATTAAACATATCAGAGATAGCAAAACGTGCAAACCTTAACTATTCTACAACTAATCAACACTTGGATTTTCTGAAAAGGGTGGGATTAGTTCAAGAGAAAATATTTGGTAGAATAAGGATATTCAGATTCAGAACAGAAAATATAAAGGCACAAGCCATTAAAAGATTATTTGAAGTTTGGAGAAACATTGAAACTGAAAAAGAGCATCGCAAAGAAATCAACAGTCACCAAAATATCCAAAAAATCTATATGAGAAGTAAGCGTTAAAGATTTTTCAATGTGAGTGAAAAGTAGCACCTTAAAAAGGAGTGTGAAAAGGGAAAGAATAATCGAAACTTTTATGTAGATAATATAAATTCCCAAAAAAATTTAAATACAACAGAACATGGATAAACAGAACAAGAAAGTGAAAAATAGAGGAAGTGGAAGAAAAAATGTCAGAAAAAAAACCACACTTAAACCTGGTTATCATCGGACACGTAGACCATGGAAAGAGCACACTGGTAGGGCATCTGCTATATCTAACGGGCGCTGTAGATGAGAGAACAATAAGACAGTTCGAAGAGGAAGCAGACAAGATTGGAAAGGGAAGTTTCAAATTCGCATGGGTCTTAGACAAATTAAAGGAAGAAAGAGAACGAGGGTTAACAATCGACATTGCCTTCTGGAAATTTGAAACCAACAAGTACTACTTCACAATTATTGACGCGCCTGGGCATCGCGATTTCATAAAGAATATGATCACAGGCACAAGCCAGGCAGACGCAGCGATTCTTGTGGTTTCAGCGAGAAAGGGAGAATTCGAAGCAGGCATTGGCGTCGGAGGGCAGACCAGAGAACACGCCTATCTCGCGTTTACCCTAGGAGTCAACCAAATCGTCGTTGCAGTTAACAAAATGGACGATGTCTCAGTTAATTGGAGCGAGGATAGATACAACGAAGTCAAGAACGAAGTAAGCGATTTGCTTAAGAGTGTGGGCTTCAAAATCGAAAACGTTGACTTTGTTCCAGTTTCAGCATGGACCGGTGATAATATCACAAAGTCCAGCGACAAAATGCCTTGGTACAAAGGACCCACAATAGTCGAAGCCCTGGACAAGTTCGTTGTTCCACCCAAGCCACTTGATAAACCACTTAGAATACCCATACAAGATGTCTACACAATTACTGGTGTTGGTACAGTCCCAGTCGGAAGAGTAGAAACAGGAGTCCTAAAGGTAGGGGACACCGTAGTTTTCCAGCCAGCAAACAAAGAGGGCGAAGTTAAATCCATTGAGATGCACCATGAGAGCATTCCAGAAGCCATTCCGGGGGATAACATAGGATTCAACGTAAGGGGGATAGCCAAAAAAGATCTCAGAAGAGGAGATGTTGCAGGGCACAAAACCAATCCGCCAACAGTGGCAAAAGAATTTACCGGCCAAATGGTAGTTATTCAGTTTCCATCAGCCATATCGGTAGGATACTGCCCGGTGGTTCATGCGCACACCGCACAAGTTGCCTGTAGATTTACACAGCTAATAGCAAAAATCGACAGACGCACAGGACAAGTGGTGGAGGATAATCCAAACTACATTAAGAGAGGCGACGCAGCATTAGTGAAATTAGAACCAACAAGGCCAATGTGCGTAGAGCTGTACAAAGAGATACCACAACTAGGTAGATTTGCCGTAAGGGATTCCGGTGCGACTGTAGCAGTGGGTATAGTTAAGGAGATAGTTCCCAAGAGCTGAGCGCCCTCATCCATGTTATTTTTATATTTTCCAATCAAAAAGTACAATACCAAAAATTAATAATTCTGAAAAACACATCAGAAAAATCACGAATCAGTCGGCATTTAGTGTAGTATCAAATATCTCAACTGGATATCCTCCGCAACCTGGAGCAATCACTGGACTTCAGAAGTCAACCCCAAATTTTTTCAGACATTAAATTTTTGGTAAATTGTTTAGATAAAACCATAGCCTATCAGTCGATTGAGTACGGACTAACCAGTTGGATATTCGCCGGGAAACATAGAAGTAAGGAAATTACACTAGCACACTGTACAACTCGTTGGCGGAGGAATAATAGTTTTTTATAAATTACAACTTCATGGCGGGATATGAACAATTGCGTGATGGACAGAAATATTCGATTAAAGACAAAACGCTGGGACTAATTGTAAACCCAGTAGCAGGAATAGCGGGTAAATATGCATTTAAAGGTTCAGATAACCCGGAGTTAGTCCAAAGAGCAATTGAGCTTGGTGCGAAACCAGTTTCACCGGGAAGAGCAAAAGAAGCATTAACCGTGCTTAAACCAGTAAAGAATGTTTTAAGACTCCTAACTTTTCCAGACATAATGGGGGAAAATGTGGCGAGGGAAAGCGGATTTAAACCAGAAGTCATTGGCAAACTTTCTTCTCCAAAAACCACAGCAGAGGATACCAAGAGAGCTGCAAAGCTAATGGTAGAAATGGGGGCGATGTTGATTCTTTATGCAGGGGGTGACGGTACCACTGTTGATATTATTGAAGCTATTGACCAAGAGGTTCCGATTTTGGGAATTCCATCAGGAGTGAAAATATGGTCAGCTACATTTGCCACAACCCCTAAATCCGCAGGGTTGATTACGTTACGCTTCTTGTGGGGTGAACTCCCAGTTAGAGAAGCGGAAGTTATGGACGTAAATGAAGAGGCTTTCAGAAAGAACAGGTTAGAGGTAGAACTCAAAGGTTACGCAATCACACCTTACGAACCGCAATACCTCCAAGGCTCCAAGTGGATGAGCCCACGTACAACGGAGGAGATAGAAGATCAAAGAGCAATAGCCCGAAACGTTATCGAAAACCTTGAACGAGAAACAATTTACATAGTCGGACCGGGAACAACCTGTAAAGCTATAACTGACTTACTAGGTGAAAACAAGACACTACTGGGCGTTGACTTAATTCAAAATGGAAAAATTATTGCAAGAGACGTTAATAAACAGGAAATTCTAAAAGCCATAAAGAATAAAAAATCAAAAATAATTGTTACACCCATAGGTCGCCAAGGCTTTATTTTCGGCCGGGGGAACCAGCAGATAAGCGCCGAAGTGATTAGAGAGGTGGGAGTAGATAATATTATAGTTGTAGCTACGCCACATAAACTTTCAACGATACCAACCTTGAAAGTTGACACAAACTCTCCCCAACTCGATGAGAAATTACGGGGATACATTCGAGTAATCACGGGATATCACCAGGTAACAGTGAAAAAAATTCAATAATAAAGACCGAAAAAATTTAAGGGTAAAAGCTTCAAAGAAAAGCCTCAAAGAATTCCACAAATCCTTCGCGATAGTCTTAAAAACAATTAAAGCAGAATACTAAAAAGCGAATTACTTGAATTCAGTTGGCGGTTAAGAGTGTCCAAGCTGCAGGAATTCATATACGAGATAAAAAGGATAATTCCTATCCCAAAAGTTCAAGTAAGCAAACAGGGGATCCTGGTAGTACTTTCCCTCATTTCGATTTTCATAATCGCTCTTTGCATAAGATGCATACCGTTTTTCATGTACCCCGCATACATAAGAGCCTTCGACCCATGGCTGCAGTATGAGAACGCTCTATACATAGTGACGTACGGTTTCAAGGCGTGGTTTGGTTGGTATGACTACGCTTCGTGGTATCCATACGGCCGGGATATGTCCCAGTCATTTTATCCAGGAACCCCGTTCGCCGCGGCGATTATTTATTTTTTACTACATGCTTTAGGGTTTAACATCGATATCTATATGGTATGCTACTTTCTCCCGGCTTTCATGGGAGCCTTGACGTGTGTAGCCACCTATTTCTTAGGGAAAGAAATTCTGGACAAAAAAACGGGTCTTATTGCAGCTTTCTTACTCACGTTTACACCAGCATTTATTGAACGTACCATGGTTGGATTTTTCGATAACGAAGCAGTAGGAATGCTCTTTCTAGTACTTACCTTATACTTTTTTATTCGGTCCCTAAAGAGAGGCTCAATACTATCAGCCATTTTTGCAGGTCTCTGCCTTGGCGGGATTGCAGCAAGTTGGGGGGCCTACGTATACCTGATGTACATATTACCCCTAACCGTGATCCTCCTACTACTATTAAAAAGATATACCTCACGCCTCTTTATGACTTATGGTATTACAATAACACTAGCGACCTTTATTATCACACGTGTCCCCGCCTCAGGAACAGCCAAGTTAACATCAATGGAAGTTATACCATCACTGGTTGTCTTAGGGATACTTTTATTTTACGAGATTTTCCTCCGCCTCAACACGCAGAGAACAATGATTCTGGAAACCATAAAAACATACATCCCCATAAAAGGAAAAACACAAGAAAGAATCGAATGGTTCTTTGAAAATAAGCAGAGATTCCTGCTATTAGTGGGAGGAATTGTCTCACTACTGGTACTAGCTTTTGTAGTAATGAACTTGGACCTTTTTGGTAACATTTCAGGACTAGCAGGAAAGTTTGTTACAATAATATATCCTCCATTTAGAGAACAACAACACATAATTGCGAGCGTCGGAGAACAGATGCCAACCCCCTGGGGGATATTTTTCTATGATCTCAACGTTCTCGTGATCCTTTTCCCCGTAGGGTTGTACTTCGCATTCAAAAGGAGGTATGAAGAGGATTTACTCTTAATAGTGTACGGGGTTACTGTAACTTATTTTACAGGTTCAATGATTCGAATTATAATCATTCTAGCACCAGCTGCATGTCTACTTAGCGCCTATGCTCTGTCAACAATCTTTAGACCGTTAGCACAAGTCATTACTAAACGAGCATCCACCATAGCTAGAAGAAGACGTATAAGAATCAGTGTACCGCTGGGGCGTGACGCTTCTCTAGCGGTCTTTGGAATAATCGGAATAATTCTAGCATTCGCCTTCTTTCAAGGGGTAAATACTACCATATACTCGCCCCCGCCTTCAATGATAGTCAGAGACAGTTACGGCGGCGCATACCTCGACTGGGATCAGTCATTCTCCTTTATGAGAAACGAACTCCCAGCGAATGCGGTAGTGGCAGCCTGGTGGGATTACGGCTACTGGATCACTGTCAAGGGAGGAAAAGTAACATTAGCAGATGGAAACACTCGCAACTTCACTCAGATAGGGTGGATCGGACGCGCCTTCATGGAGACTAATGAAACATATTCTCTGGAAGACTTTAGGAGGCTAAACGCTACACACGTTCTGGTATTCTTCGGCTACAATGACGGGAATATACACGGTGACGAGGGAAAATGGCTATGGATGGTGAGGATTTCGTTTGACGAGTTAACAAACATGATAACAAACCTCTATGAAAGCGGAGCGTCCCAAGAGTACATAAATAGGTTTCTCGCAAGCACCCCATACGAATACCAGTTCTACAATCCATACACACTACCCGGGACCTCGCCGATCCAGGAAACATTCTTCAACACCACAATTTACAAGCTACTCTACTATCACGCGCCAGACCCCACAGTCTCCCCCTACCAGTATAACACATTAAACAAGAACCTGTTAAACCAAATGCGTAATAACAAGTATCCCCTAGTTATAGGCGGAAATGAGACATTCAACAGTACTTATGTGTATTTGTGGTCTAGCTGGACTGCCGGGTACAAAAAACTCAACTATTTCAAACCAGTGTTTATATCGAGCAACGGGCTTATAAAAATCTATGAGATAGACTATACGGTCCTAGACTCAAGCTTGAACATTACGAGTGCAAGCGTGTACAATGATAGTACAGGGGTTATCAGCTTAAACAACACGGGAACGACGACGTATAACATTACCCAGATACTCTCAAACGGAACCTCCTGTGGAAACTTAAATGTGAGTCTGCCAACAAGTTTAGCGCCAGGAAAGAGTATCACCATCAACTTCACCGTCCCACAAAGCGTCAGCGTAGGCGACACGCTAATAATAAAAGTAGCTACCAGTATTCCAGATTTCTATTCAGAAATATCTATTACAGTAAAATCGGCGTGAGTGGGAATTCAAAATCCTCCTTCTATTAATATTGTAAAAGAAGGAAACATTCGGAGATTAACTTAAAGATATACACCGCACCGCAGCTATTAAGCAGTTAAAAGTAAAACATACATAGGATCACTCCAAAGTAGTTAATCGGGTACGTGATCTATTTTAATTCGAGGTTAAGAAAATGAGATACTTGCTTAGAAAGTGTGTTGATTGTGGAGAATACACCTTCAAGGAAGTCTGCCCATACTGTGGAGGTAGAGTTAGAGTCCCGCATCCCTCAAGATTTTCAATCGAGGACCGTGTAGGTAAGTGGCGGCGGCAACTGAAAAGAGAAGTCTACGGAAAATTGGAAGGTTCAAAGGAGAAGGCGCCGTGAACATAAATTTAGCTTTTTACATACTCAAGTTTACCGCCTTCGCTCTCAATGCTCATCTTGGCGGTATTTACGATTTTTTCTAAGGTTGTTTCAGCTTGTTTATAATCGTCAGCGGTTATCTCTATACGGTACTTTGGGGCTCCCAAAGTGTAGATATTTACAACAGATTCTTCATCTTTCACAGCGTTAATTGCGTCCTTAAAAGCCTTTTTTATGGCATCGATACCCGGTCGCTTCCAACAGGTCATTTCTACCGTTCTTGCTATGTTAACTTTGGGAGGCTCGACATGTGTCTTAGCTATCTCGGAAATTGTTTCAATCCAGTCCTCCTTAATCCCTAAATCCTCCAAAGGCTTTGTCCCCTTTTCAGATACTAGTTCAAATCCATTGTAGATACTCCCGTACGCATCTTCCAATTTCCAACCGACCTCTTCGTACGCTTCATCTAAAGTTTTACCGAGTTTCATAGCTGCCATTTCGAGGAGCTTCTCCGCCTTCTGGGCTCTTTTCCACTCCTGTATTTTTTGGCGTTTCTGCTGCTCGGTAACACGTCTTAAAGACAAGTCTATAAACCCTTTTTGGGGGTTTATTCTGAGAACCTTAGCTACAACTTTTTGTTTTTCTCTGACGAAATTTCGTATGTTTCGAACCCAGCTGAGCGCGATTTCTGAAATGTGAATCATCCCTTCCTTATTGTCGTACTCATCTAGCTGAACATATGCTCCGTGATTCGCAATTCTGGTCACGGTACCTATCACTAGGTCCCCCTTTTCAGGATATTCTCTTCTTGATTTGACCATGTTTACCACCTAGGCTAGCTTAAAACCTGCTGCTTGCCCCTCTTTGCCAGTATTATCGCTTTTCCTCCGGTTGGTTTTACCAGTGTCCTACCACAAACGTTACATTTCACTACTGTGCTAGCTCTATCAAAAACTATCTGCTCTGAACCGCAGTCGGGGCATTGAACACTTATGAACCTACTTTTGGGCTGTGGTAATAGTTCTTTATTCCTAACCATTGTTTAGGTCACTTCCGCTTCTACTCTATTTCCAGTTTTTTAAGGCGTATCCCTTTCTTTTGAATAATATAACCACAGTCCTTACACTTTAGTCGGAGGGAGAATTTCTTGGTAGTCTTAGAGAATTTCTTTTGTATCGGTTTACCCCATCTCTACGGCATAAAGGTAGAGATGTTTAGGCTGACTACCATAACCCTTCTTTTTGCGATGATACCGCCGTGCACCTGCCGCCATCTTTCGATCCTTACCTTTCTTATACAAAGAAACGGAATGCACGGTGTAGGTTCGGCATTTCGGACAGTATACACGCTTTTCCTTAGGATACCGCATGAACATACACCTTCCAAATTCAGTTAAAATCGTGGCAGCGTTAGAATTATGATTTGTTTGTAGTTTGAGCAATATTCACGACTCATTTTATATCTTTCGATTTCCCAAACAGAGAATGCAGGAGAGGATTCCATTTTTTTATTCTGCTTTCATTTTGCTCCGTGTACATATGGTTTGTAGAGCCATGGTGTATAGACCCCGTGAGCGTAGTGGAGACAGTTATTCGTTAGAAGACAGAAAGAAACCCAAGGTTTTGTAAAGGATTGAAAGGGAGAGTTAAGATGTTTTTAGAGGGAAGGGAGAGAAACGGGTTTTGCAGCGTTTCTTAGGACTAGCGCCTTAGCGTTTTCTTTCGGTATCGTAGCGATGTCCTCAACTTGGAATGGGCCGTAAATTTTCATATCGCTTCCAACTATCGCGGGAAGCGGTTTTACAAACCGAACTAGGATAAAAGAGTCTTTTTTCTCTTCGAGTTCTTTAACCTCAGACGGAACGGCAGGTTTACCGAAAAATCGCATCAGGTCATTTTTCAATTGTTCGTATAGTACTTTCTCTTCAGATGTTAATTTTTCTTTGTTTATTTCTTTTCCATTACGGATACTGCTTAGAATTTTATCGAGGCGGATATTCATTAGATCACTCAATAGGAAAGAAGTATTGTAGTGCGCCTTCTCCAGAAGGGCGCGTAGAAGAGAGGCGGATTCATTTTGATTCTTATCTCTTAAGAGTACTTCTAGGAATTTTTTTGCGGCTATATAAAAATCGTTTTCAAGCCTTTGTAAACGTTCTTCTTTCTGTTCCCGGTCCCAAGCGGCGTAAATCCGTTCATACATTTTGAATACCCGCCACATCAGTGTTAGGAATTTTAGCAACCCCCTTACAGAGAAGGAATACAGCCGCAGACAATGGAAGCTCGACTTTCTTATCTACGTACGGTCCAAACGTCTCGTCACCAATTCTAAAGGGTGGCACCTCAATGGCGTATACTGTTTTTTGGCCTTTAAAAACTTGGGAATCACGGAAAGGATCAAAATCATCTAATTCGTTCAAGGATAAGGGTTTTACTTCAAAACCCGTTTTTCCATTTAAGGAGGTTGGAAGACGTATGAGTCTACGAATGTCCGCCGTTACAGGTTCATCAATCTCTCCCTTAGCCATATTAACTGCACGTTCTACGATAAGGCGCCAGAGGTTTATATCAATTTTTCTCAGCGCCCCCCAGCGCGGAGGGTGGAGAGTTAAATAGTTTAATATGTTTTGTTTTTCCTTAAGAACAACTAACAGTCTTTTTTTAACATGTCTTTCTTCACTTTTAATCTGGTTTTCATTCAATTCTGAAACAAATTTAACAACATATTTTGCTATTCGTCCACGCCAGCCCTTATCCTTGATATCGGGCCCGATAATTAGTCTTTCACGCCCAACCTCTTGCAGCCCGTGAAGTTCAGGATCCAGTCCAACACCCTTGATATAGTCTATAATTTCTCTTCTGGCCTGAGCGCTAAGCTCCTTAACACTATCAGATTCCACATGTATATGGTATCCTCTGTGCCCCGAAAAACAAATACTGATTTCCTTCTCGTGTATACCCAAATCAGGGATTAGGAAGTCCTCAACAACTTTAATTGTTTCCAGTTTAGCAGCTTCCAAACAAACGTCACACAACCACTTCACTTCCTCAATTTTGGACCCCCCACATGAAGGACACCTTTCCGGTTTAACACCCTTACCTCCCATCCCGCACACTTGACATCTCCACTTATCATGATTGCTTTTACAGCTGGTTTCAATATGATCCGCATCTATATCAAAAATTAAATCGCACCCTTCCCAGCCTTTCATCTGCATCTTCGGCATATTTGGATGAGTGTAGTAGGCAGCTGAATAAAAAACATCCGAAGGCGCCTCCCTCATAAGGAACATTCTCAGTTGACTATCTTCCTCAAAGCCCAAGTGTCTAATAACGGCGCTGTGCTTAAAAAACATAAAACCGAACTCTCTCTTTTGTAACTCTGAAGGCGCCTTTATTTTAGCAGGATTATTGCTATAATACTTCTTGAACAAGTTCATTAGAAAACTGGCGGTGTCCATTTTACGCCTTCCTTAAGGCCCGGTGGAAAAAAACTCAATTTTGCTTCTCTTCTGTCTCTTTTACTATTTTCTTTCTTGTTATTCGGCTTCGCCTATTAAGACTATTACGATAATAAGTTAGAGGATGTTTTACATTTTCACAGAATTCATTTTTTTCGCAGAGCCCGTATGTTCTGAGAGTATCACAAGTAGGGGGAGTGTACTTCGTTCCGCCCCCCCTAATTCCTGCTATGTGTTCTACTTGGTATCTCGTTAAATTTTCATCAAAATCGGAAACGTTGCTGAATATCTCTACCACCTCGTCAACAGACATACCTATGTTGATCAGGAAAGAGGTAAGCGTAAACCTTGCATGGTGAGAGATTCCTCTTCCCGCCAAAGTATCCGATAACATTTTGGAAATACAGGGAGGGAAGCTCTCTCGGGAAACCTCCCCAAACCCTTTATCGAGCCCTCGATCTCTTTTCTTTGTCTCCAGCTTAACTCGTAGACGGTCGATAATTTCTTTCAACACAGGAGGTAATTTAGGGGGTTTACCTTTCTTCTCCATAAGCCGCCACTTTATTGCTTCAGACATTAATCTGGCAACATCTCGCTTTCTAAGATAAACGTATCCTTGATCTAGAAATCTATTAACAAGTTTCCAGTATTTGGCATGAAAGTATGGAGCATATGCTAGATAATTGACAACATTTAGGGTATAATCGTAAAATCGGCCTCCCACACTTCGTCTAGGCGCCTTTTTGATGTCCCACCCAAAGGTTTCACTTGCAATATGAATCAACTTATCATTTTCCTCGTCCGCTAAAAGGTCATCAGCACGCTTTGATTCAGCAACAGCATATCTTCTCCGCAAATACTCGTCATCCAAAGACTCAACAAAGAGACGCGCAAGAGGAAAAGAAAGAAGCTCCACATAAGCATCCTTTCGATAGGAAACATAACCTTTCTCTAAAGCCTCCACAACCCGCTCTCTACCCCTATCAAGAACCAAAGAATATTCGGGGGAAGCCAAGTCCTCAATATCCAAATTGAGGCTTTCAATGTACTTTTGCGCCTCCTTCGTGAAAGGATATTTGGCCAAATCAGATTTAACACGAATATGCGCCATTCCCGGAAGCCTACCTATCTCCGTTTTAATTAGCAAGAAGTTCCTATTTTCTTCAACAACTTGAAGGCCTTAAATACATTTTTGAAAGCCCAACAAGACACAAAGAATACAAATAATCACTATTCAAAAGAGTATACACGCACAAGAGGGTATATTCGGTGTGATGAGAACACACGATTACCTATTAGCAGGTAGCCAGCTACGTTGTCCAAGTATTTTACCATGAAACCAATTGGTTCATACTTAAGATGCAGAAGCTTTTGGTTGTTTATTCCGGCACATCACTGAACTATTGACGCAAACTACTATTCTCATAAGTTACTTTTACCTGTTTGAGAAGGGAGAAACTCTAGGAGCGTAAACGGCCTCATTCCGCCTCAATTCGTGGGGCAAGCCAATAGGTTAGACGCCCTCCACCAATAATATTAAACTCGAGCTTTATGGGCATGCTAGTTGAGAATTGAACGGTAACAGTATCACTCGCAGCCGTCGCTTTCATCATATCCATCAAGTAGCTGAGAGCGTACATTGCCTTGGACTCCTCCGTAACATTCAGCTCAAGAAGAGCGTCGCTGGACTTGTCTAATTTAACTTCAACTCCACCCGTATCTCCAGAGGCGGTAATTTTCA
>JAUQYY010000245.1 GCA_030587505.1 Candidatus Sigynarchaeota archaeon | reverse complement strand
GGTGTCGAGGAACCATCTCAAATAGGCCAGAATGAAGACGCTCGCCTGCTCGGTTGCACCGAAGAGTATCGCGTCGGACTCGTTTGTCAAATCCATGGCCTCCTTGGGGAAGGGGGTTCCATACTTTTTGATTGCAGCCTCTCCGCAAGGAGGTTTGAGTATTTCAATGTCTAAACCCATACTTTCTAGTACTTGGATTGCTGCGTCAACCACCTCTGGGCCTATTCCGTCTCCGCCGAGTGCAACAATCTTTTTGGTCATTCTAATCCCTTCCAAGCTTAATTCAGCGCTTAAATTGATAGCTTTAGTATATTTCAAAGCTTTAATATGTTTCTGGCGGGACATCCAAAATCAGAGAAAGCTGATATTAAACAGTCAGATTACCCTTCGGCTATGGATAGAGAAGGGAGATCGGTTGTGTGAATGCCGCGAATTGGTTGAGTGGCGTTTCTCCCGGACTCTCCACATAGTTCTAGTCTTCGATGTTTTCAATTGCGGGACATTTCTTTAAAAAATGTTATGAAGGGAAGATTATTGTTAACAGTGAGTAGAGGGTTATGTTTTTGTAATGGTTCCCCGCCCGAAGTGTATTACGTGTTCCTTTTCTGAACTCCATCCTCCAAATCGGAAGTGAGAAACACAACCAAGGGTCTTTTTCTAGATATTTTTACGCTGAATCATTCTACCTCCACAGTCCAGTCTGAAGAATCCTACTTTACGGAGCCATACTCTTCCTCAGATCAGGTGACTCAATCGACTACAGCCAGTGCCTCTACGGCAAATCAGAAAGCTTCCTGAAATGAACCAGAAGGATATTCGACCACCTGTGGGAAAAAGCTTTAACAATCAAGCCCTCAGCCCTAAAAGAAAAATAAAGGTGCGCAAACTCACATTCTTGCCTCAAAAACCTACAGATGTGCCGATCCCTCAAATCTTTTGTAGGTTCCCCTGCCCAACTGTTTTCTATCCTTCTCAACTTTTCTTGTTTCCTTACTTATGAAAATTCTTTCTTGCTAACGATTTCAGCTTCTTTTTGGGAAATCATCAGATTAGAGCGGGGGAAATTTATCAGGGTATCTGCCGTTAGAATTAAAACTTCTCAAATACTTTATATCTGTAAACCGTCAACCAGTAATAATTAATGTGGATGATTCTCCAATCTCGAGAAGGCGATTGACAATGGAGGATAAGGAGAAAATAATGGCTGAGCTGAGACGAATCAAATGCAAAGAGTGTGGGAAGATTCAGTACCCAGGGAGGGTTAGTTGCATCGGATGCGGGTCAATAGAATTTGAAGACATCTACCCTGAGCCGATTGATGAAGGAACGGTCATAACTTTCACGAGGCTGTACGCTCTCCCTGAAACCCTGAAAGGTGAACCCCCCTACGTTTTTGGGATAGTTGAGTTTGAAAACGGGGTGAGAGCCTTCGGCCAGATATCCGAAAGGGAGAAGGTTGAGATCGGAATGAAGGTGAAACCGACGTATGGTCAAGTGTCGGTGAACAATCGGGGAGAGCCGGTGTTCGGAATTATCTTTGAACCTTTAGGCTAGGTGTGTGAAATTGGCTGGACTGGAAACCGGTGAGAAGGAAAATCTGGAGCGGGAACTCAAGAGATGGGAGGAAGGAAAGCTCAGAAAGTTTCTGGAAAAGAGACCCGAGCGGGCGCCGAAATTCTTCTCCGCGTCGGGAATCGAAGAGAAGCGCCTCTACACTCCACTCGACCGGGTTGGAAAGAGCTACGTCGAGGAGCTCGGATTTCCGGGAGAGTTCCCCTTCACGAGGGGAGTTTACCCAACCATGTACCGGGGCCGCCTCTGGACGATGCGGCAGTACGCGGGTTTCGCCACCGCCAAGGAAACCAATCGCAGATTCAAGTACCTCATTGAGCAGGGGCAAACGGGGCTCAGCGTGGCGTTCGACCTTCCAACACAGATGGGCTACGATTCCGACCACCCCCTCGCCAGGGGAGAGGTTGGAAGGGTCGGCGTAATCATAGACACTCTCAAAGATATGGAAACTCTCTTTGAGGGGATACCCCTAGACAGGGTTAGCACGTCAATGACCATAAACGCTCCCACAGCAATCATTCTGGCGATGTACATTGCGGTCGCCCAGAAGCAGGGGGTTGACGTATCAAAGCTTCGAGGCACCGTGCAAAACGATATACTGAAAGAGTACGTCGCCCGGGGAACCTACATCTTCCCACCCGAGCCCTCCATGCGGCTGGTCGCGGACGTGATAGAGTACTGCGCGAAAAACATGCCGAGCTGGAACTCCATATCCATCTCGGGGTACCACATAAGAGAAGCGGGCTCCAACGCGGTGCAGGAAATCGCCTTCACCCTCGCCAACGGAATATCCTACGTGAACGCGGTCCTCGAGAGGGGACTCGACATCGACCAGTTCGCGAGAAGACTATCATTCTTCTTCAGTGCACACAACGACTTCTTCGAGGAGATTGCAAAATTCAGAGCGGCGAGGAGACTGTGGGCCAAGATAATGAGGAACCGGTTCAACGCCCGGGACGAAAGCTCCATGCAGCTGAGATTCCACACCCAGACCGCCGGCTCAACCCTAACCGCCCAGCAACCCGAAATCAACATCATAAGGGTCACCATTCAAGCCTTGGCAGCCGTACTGGGGGGAACCCAGTCCCTGCACACCAACAGCATGGACGAAGCCCTGGCGCTCCCCACCGAAGACTCCGTGAGAATAGCTCTCCGCACCCAGCAGATTCTCGCCTACGAGAGCGGGGTCACCAGCACCGTGGACCCCATCGGAGGAGCGTACTTCGTCGAAACCCTAACGGACAGACTCGAAGAGGAAGCCTTGGAGTACATCGAGAAAATCGACGCTATGGGCGGAATGGTGAAAGCCATAGAAAAGGGATTCGTGCAGAGGGAGATAGCAAATGAGGCCTACAGGTTTCAGAGAGAGGTTGAAAGAAACGAAAAAATCATTGTCGGAGTGAACAAATTCCAAATCCAAGAAGAGCTGAAACTCCCCCTACACAGGTTCGACCCCAAGATTGAGAAGGAGGCGATTTCGAACCTGCAGAAAATCAGGGCTGAACGAGACAACAGGCTGGTTGAGAGCCTCCTTGAAAAACTTCGAGAGGAAGCCAGGGACAAAAAGTGTAACCTAATGCCAACCCTGATAGAGACCGTCAAAGCCTACGCAACCCTGGGAGAAATATGCGATGTGCTCCGCGAA
>JAUQYY010000244.1 GCA_030587505.1 Candidatus Sigynarchaeota archaeon | reverse complement strand
GTGTAGGTCTGTTTGCCCTAAGGGTGGGCGGATTTACAGGATTGTAGATGCGGGTGGGAGGGGTTTGGCTGTGGTTATGGATGAGAGTAGCTGTTTAGGGTGTAAGCTGTGCGTGTCGCGGTGTCCGACTGGTGCCATTAGGATTGATTTCGGAAAGAGGGCGCACCCGCGTGCGGTGGAGTTTGACTGATTGCTTTTGTTTTCCTGCTTTTTGTTTTTGATTGGACATTCGGGGAGTTGGTTTGGCTCTGTTGGTGTGACCGGGCGATGATGTTCTCCCCCGTTTTTGAGGGGGTGTTTTGGGGGGTAAAGTTTTAAGTTTTTTAGTGTTTGTTAGTTTTAGAGTGTTGGTGGAGTGCTTGTATGGTTTGTGACAGGTTTGGGAGACCTATTAGGGATATTCGTGTTTCCCTGACGCATAGGTGTAATCTCAGGTGTATTTATTGTCACGGGGAGGGCGAGTGTAATCCTGGTGGTGAGTTGGAGGCTTCTGAGATTGAGAGAATCGTGGCGGTGGCGGCGGGTGAGGGAGTGAGGAGGGTGAAGTTGACTGGGGGAGAGCCGCTGCTGCGCCGTGACGTTTTTGAGGTCGTGGAGAGGCTTTCTTCTGTGCCGGGGATTGAGGAAGTCTCTATGACCACTAACGCCACTCTGCTTGCGGATAAGGCGAGTGAACTGAGGGAGGTAGGGTTGAGGAGGGTGAATGTTAGTTTGGATTCTCTTGTTCCTGAGAGGTATAGGATGATTACGGGTTTTGACAGGTTGGACTCGGTTATCAGAGGGATTGATGAAGCTGTGGGGGCTGGGCTCAACCCCGTGAAAGTTAACATGGTTCTCCTGAGGGGGGTAAATGAGGATGAGGTTTGGGATCTGGTGCAATTTTCCAGGGAGAGGGATGCGATTCTGCAGGTGATTGAGCTTGTAGATTTCGGGGATAAAGCCTTTTTCCAGCGTTTCCACGCGGATGTGGGGCCGCTGGAGAGTGAACTACTACGGCTCGCTGAGAGGGTAGCGACCAGGAGTATGCATAAGAGGAAAAAGTACTTTCTTCCCGGCGGGGGCGAGGTGGAGGTTGTCAGACCGGTGCACAACAGCGATTTTTGCTCCAACTGCACTCGGATTAGACTAACGAGCGACGGGAAACTCAAACCCTGCCTGATGCGGAACGATAACCTGGTGGATGTTGCCACTCCGCTTAGAAAGGGAGCCGATTCCAAGGCTCTGAGGAAACTTTTCCTGAGAGCCGTTGAGCTACGCGAACCCTACTACAGGGCGAAGTAGGGGGTGAGCGCACACAACCTGATCGGTTCAGTTCCGTGCCAACCGGGAGTTTTCAGATTTTGGGAGGGAAGTTAAAGGGATTCTTTGAGGAGTTCCATTAGGTCTACTAGTTTTATGGGTGAGTCTGAGTATCTGATGGCTCTTTCTAAGTTGAACTCGCATATTGGGCAGACTGTCACCAGCATTTCCGCTCCCGTGGCTTCCGCTTCTTTTACTCGTTTCTCTGCTATTTTCACCGCAATCTCGGGGTAGGCTGCCATCATTCCCCCGCCCGCTCCGCAGCACTTGGCGTCAAACCTGTTGTTCTCCATCTCTCTCAGCTCGAGCCCAGGAATACTTTCGAGGATTTTCCGGGGTTCCTCGAACACTCTCATGTGTCTGCCGAGGTGGCAGGGGTCGTGGTAGGTGACGATTGCCTCCACCGGCTTTGAGGGGTTCATTTTTCCCTCATCAAGCATCCTCGCCACCACCTGTGTTATGTGTTCCACCTCAATGTCAAAGTTTTCAAAGTGTTTTGGGTAGTCCTCAGCAAGGATCTTGTAGCATCCGGGACACCCTGTGATGATGCGTTTAACACCAGCTTCTCGGAACGCGTGTAGGTTCTTTTCCCCGTTTTCGGTGAAGTCGTCTAGAAAGCCAGTGGTGAGCATCAGGCTCCCGCAGCAGTTCTCCTCATTGCCTAGGTAGTTCAGCTCTAGCCCGCCATCAATGAGAAGCTTGGCTGAGGATTTCAACCAGTCTGGGAAAATATACGGGTAGGTGCAACCGGCGAACAGCAGGGTGTCCGCGTCTTTCGAGAAGGGAATCCCATCCGCCCAGGCAGCCCTCTCATTCCTGGGTTTGAGGTAGGGATTGCCGTTCCTTTTGATTTCCTCCACGGCTCTTTCGTGGTACTCGTCCTTGAAGCCCTGCTCCACCAGGTCCGCCCTTAAGGCTTCAAAAACCTCAACGTTGCGGAGCGCGCATCTAGACTGACAGTATCCACAAGTCGCACAGAGGTTTACGCAGTCCAGAAGCTCCTTACTCGGTTCCAAAACGCCCTCCAGTAACCCCCCTCGCTATGAGCATCCTGCCACGAGAAGAGTAAGACTCGAAGCCCATTTCCTGATAGGTCGGGCAGGCTTCGCGGCAGAATCCGCAGCGACTTCGATTACACGTGTATATGTCGTCTTTGTATTCTTCTATTCGCATCCGTCTTCACCTTTTGGTCTTCTTTTCGCCTTTCTTGTGAGGATTTTTCTTTTCTCCGGGTTATTTTTCGGGTTTTATCCAGCGGGATTCGAACTTTTTTCCGGGGTTCATTATGTTTTCTGGGTCGAAGACTTCTTTGATTTTTTTCATGTAGTTTAGTGCCTCCCCGTGCTCGTACCGGTTGAAGCCGCCCAGGCGGTCCCCGTCTCCGATGTATGTGCTCATTGTTCCCCCCAGATCTACGGCCATTTTGCTCATTTCTTCAACGTACTTGTAGAAGCGTCTCACTTCGTCGGGGTTGCTGTCGTCCACAAACACTGCGAAGCTTATGCTTGGGCTTATGCGGTTGGGTCTCTCGTTGTAGACGCACATGCCGAGTACCTCGATCTGGTTTTTTTCCGCGATTTGTAGGAATTTTTGGTAGGCTTCTTCGATTCTGCCTATCGGGATGCCTAGGTCTGCTGCTCCGAATTTCTTGGTTCTCTGGGAGTCTGGCCATTTCTGTTTGTAGGGTTCGAATTTGAGTGTGTGTTTGCTGGTCCACCATCCGTCGATGATTTCCTGCTCTTTCACTTTCAGGCCCCCGCTTTCTTGAAGTATTCTTAGAGCGTATTGGTGCGAGAATCGAACCACTTCCTCGTCGCCGTTGAAGGATACGAATAGGAGCGCCTCGGCCCAGTCGGGGATTTCGGGTTCCCTCCCGTACTTTTCTCGATAGGCGTGAGTGTAGAATCCCAGGCGTTTCTTACAGTTGATGTGTGCGCTTTCGACGCTTAGACCCGCCGTGAGGAGTCTTTGTAGAGCACCTATGGCTTCTGAGATGGATTTGAAGACCGCCGCCTCAACCGCCCTCGTTTCTGGTTTTGGGAAAACCTTCAGGGTGACCTCCGTCACTATTCCGAGTGTGCCTTCAGCGCCGATTAGGAGCCAGTGTAGCTTGTAGCCTGTGGAGGTGCACAGCGCCTTTCTGTGGCCCAACCTCACAATTTCTCCGGTGCCTGTTACAATCACCGCGTTGAGAAGGTAGTCTACCAGTTTTCCGTACTTTATGCCGAAGGTGCTGTCGTTATCGCAGGATACGGCTGCGCCGACGGTGGACGAGGGCTTGCTCTCGGGGTCGTGAGGCCACCATAAACCGTGCTTTTCAAGCTCCCGGTTCAGGTTTAGGACGGTTACACCGGTCTGTGTGGTTACCGTCAGGTTTTTCTCGTCTATTTCGAGAATCTTGTTGAGGCCTTTCGTGTCTATGGTTATGCCCCCCCTGACTGGGGAGACGCCGCCTCCCATTCCTGTTCCCCCCGCGAACGGGACGACCGGAATCCTGTGTTTGTGTGCGATTTTCACTACTTCGGCTACCTCTTCCGTTGTTGAGGGAACTACGACCAGGTCTGGGAGTATTGTTTCTTTAGCATCTCTGGGGGACCAGTCTCTGCTGTAGGTCATTCTGTGAAACTTTTCCGTTGAGACCTTTTCTTCGCCTATCTTGTTTGCTATTTCCTCGGCTATCTTCTGAATTTCCAACGCTATTCGAACTCCTCTGAGGGTTATCAACACTCTTTTCGGGAAAAGCTAATCGTTCCATCCTTGTTCTGAAAGGATGTACGCCACCATTCTGAAACAGGAGTAGTGGTTTAACACTTTTTAAAAACGCATATATTTGTTTCTTGCCTTTTGGGGGAAACACGTGCGTTGCTCTGGTTTTACCGCTAAGTTTTTTATTTGGTAGGAGGTAATATACTTACATACAAGAAGGAGAGTCGAGGTGGAAGTGACGCTCAGAACGCGGATTCCTAGTTTTCAATTCTTGGGTGAGGTGATCTTTTTGAGAAACGAGTCCCTCCTTAAGGATATGAGCAGAATCCTGCTGGAGTTTAACGACACCAGAGAAAAGTACGACTTGGAGGTTACGCGACTCTCGGAGGCGTTGGCCTCTCTCATGTCACCCAACTCGGACGGTGACAGAATAAAGAACGGAGAAAAAGCCATAGACTGCATATACGACACAGATGAGCATTTGTTTAATTTTGAGAGAATTATGACCGATTTAATAAGTTTGGAGATGATAAAGAATCGTGTACAGGTTATGACCTCGAATTTTATTTCCATGATTAGGTCCCAGAGGGAGCTGCTAAGCGAACTTCAAAGGAACATAAAAAACTATCTGAAGGTTAGTGATAACTCGGACCTGTCAGAAATCGCCAAGAAGGACCTCAAAGAAAGCTCAGACAAATTTATGAAGAAAGTTCTGGAAACCAGAAGGGAGAGCGAAAACCTGACTTCGCTTCTAAAAGATAGGTACGAAAAAGTTCTCCTAGGGAAATCAAATTATATTTGAAGTAACCCCTCTTCACTCTACTTTTTCTTTAGCCCCAGCCTCTTTCTCCGGCTCCTTCTTCTTAGGTTCCTTCTTCCCGTATTCTTTAACGAGGCTTATTATGAAAGCGGCCATCGGGAAGGAGAAGGCAATTGGTAACAGAAGTATCAGAACAACTTCGGGCTGTGAAACCTCAATACTCTCAATAACACTTAACGGAGCCCCGACCTGCCTCAGAGCTATGAGCGCCGCGAA
>JAUQYY010000226.1 GCA_030587505.1 Candidatus Sigynarchaeota archaeon | reverse complement strand
ATTACTCCTGCTAGGGCGTTGGTTAAGATCGATATCCGACTGGTTCCGAACATGACAACGGATGAGGTCATAGATCGGGTTAAGAATCACTTGAGGAAAAGGGGATTTGAGGATATCGAGGTGAGGGTTCTCGGAGCCTATGAGTGGGTGAAAGTTTCGATAAAGGATAAAATCAGTCAGGCGGCGATAAAAACCTTTAGGGACCTCGGCCATGAACCGATAGTTTTGCCCATGATGCCCGGTTCAGCTCCCTTCTACCTGTTCTGCAAGGAGCCGTTTAACATGAAGATGGTTATGGGTGGTCTGGGACACGGGGGAAGGGTACACGCCCCGAACGAGTACATAATGGTTGACGGATTAAAGGACCTGGAGAAATACATAGTGTCCTTCCTGTACAACTTCAGCTCGAAATAGAAAAAAGTGGCCCCCTACCTTTCCCATTAATCTGGGGTTAGTTTCCTTTTAATCATTTTTATAAGTTAACTTTATTAACTGTGTGTAGAGTTTCGTCTTGGCTGTAAATGTTTGTGGTTTCTTTGGATAGTTATCTCCCGAAGAATGGTTTGCCTTAATTGCTTTATGAAAGGAGGTTTGTTTGAGAATGGTCCGTGAAAAGAACTCGAATCTGTGTTTGGTGAATGGTAACGTTATAACTCTCGATTCGAGTAATCCCCGGGCGGAGGCTGTCGCCATCCGTGACGGGAAGATCATCGGCGTTGGTTCGAGGGATGAGGTAAAATCCCTTTTTGTTGATGAGGAAGTCAGGTTAATTGATTTGGATGGCGGGACTGTTCTTCCCGGGTTCACTGATTGCCATATACACCTTCTGGGCTATGGGCTTATGCTGAACATGTTGGACCTGAGAGGAGTCAAATCCATCGCGGAAATCAAGGAGAGGTTGAGGAAGGAGGCTGAAAGGAGGCCCGGCGGGTCTTGGATAGTGGGGCATGGTTGGGATGACTCCCTTCTAGCTGAGGGACGCCTCCCGACACGGTGGGACCTGGACGAAGCGGCTCCCGATAATCCAACCTCCCTTATGCGTGTTTGTGGGCACATCACCTGTGTTAACAGTAAGGCTTTAGAGCTTGCGAACATAACTGCGGAAACCGAGTCTCCTCCAGGGGGGCAGATTGATAAGGACCCGGAAACTGGCGAACCCACGGGTATACTGCGGGAAGCCGCGGGCTTCATGATTCTCGGCATGGTCTCCTTGAGGGAGGAAGACTACGTTTTGGCTCTTAGGGCTGCGTGTGAATACGCTGTGAGTAGGGGCCTAACGTCGGTTCACTGTATGCCGCTGATTGAGCAGGATCAGTCTATCCAAGGGAGAGTCTTTCAAATTTTGCTGATGCGGGGCGAGCTGCCGTTAAGGGTGTACCTTAACATTCCTGAGTCGTCTCTACAAAGTCTGGTCGACCTTGGTTTCTACACCGGGTTTGGGGGGTCCAAGCTGAAAATCGGGGCGATCAAGGTTATTCTGGACGGCAGCCTGGGGGGACGCACAGCGGCGATGCTTGAACCGTTCAGCGATGATCCAGAAAATAGGGGGATTCTCCTCTACGATGAGGAGAAGCTGCGTGAAATAGTCAAAACGGCTCACGGAGCGGATTGCCAGCTGGCCATACACTGCATCGGTGACAGGGCGCTCAAAATCGCTCTGGACGCTATTGAGGAAGCATTGAAAGAGAAGCCGAAGGAGGATCACCGCCACAGAATCGAGCACGCGTCGGTTCTGAGTGAGGAGCTGATTGAAAGAATGAGGAAGCTGGGAGTTGTGGCTTCGGTTCAGCCTCCTTTTATAGTTTCAGACGCCCCGTGGATGTTTAACCGTGTGGGTGAGGAGAGAGCAAGGTACGTTTACCCCTTTAAAACATTACTGGAGAAAGGAATCAAACTGGCAGCGGGGTCAGACTGCCCAGTGGAGGACATGGACCCGTTGAAGGGTATACAGGCCGCGGTGTCAAGAGAGGTTAACCCTGAATATACTTTTGTGCCCGAGCAGAGGGTTTCCGTGGAGCAGGCTATTCGCATGTACACTATTGACGCGGCGTATGCTTCTTTCGAGGAGAAAGTGAAGGGTTCAATTGAGGTTGGTAAGCTGGCAGACTTGGTGGTGCTCTCAGACAATCCCCTGTCGGTTCCAGTCGACAAGATAGGTGAAATAGAGGTGAAGATGACCATAGTAGGCGGAGAGATAGTGTATTCCAAGCTGTAGCGGTGTCTTTTTCATCTCGGTGGCGATTAGAAGCTGGGCTTTGTGGAAGGTGGGGGAGAGTGATTTTTAGAAGCCGTAGTCTGTTATGACGTAGCTTCTTTCGGTTCCGATGCTAAAGATGTTGAACTTCTTTCCTTTTGGTGTGACTATGTCCAGTTTTAACAGCGGGTAAACGTAGATGGGGTACTCTACCTTTTCGCCGCCTTTGGATGCCCTTTTCTCAAGGTCTTTGAAGGCTGATTTGGCCTTGTTCATTTTGTCCTTTACCTCCTTGTTGAAGAATCCGAGCTGAGGGGTTAGTTCCTTTTCTGTGAGGTTGTTGTAGTCTGTGATTTTTATTCCTTCAATGTTAGCGAATTCTCTGTCAATCACGTTAGCAAGGTGTTTTTCGAACTCTGGCCTGAAGAATATGTGTGGAACGATCGCCGTTTTGAAGGGTACGGGGCCAATTGTGTATTCGTAGAGCGTGCCTGTACCCTTACACTCTTTACAAGGATTTCTGGTTTCTCCGCGACACTTACTGCATTCAACTTTCCCCGTTCCTCCGCAGTGATCACAGATTAGTGTTCCAGACCCGTAACAATAATCACAGTTGTAGGGCATCTCCACTTTGGTTTTCTTTCCATTTCTTATGACCTTCAATTTGGTGTAGAGTTTCCCTTCTCCCTTGCAAACGTTGCACTGGACGCTTCCTTTTCCTTTACACTTTTTGCATTCCAGTGTTCCTGAACCTCCACACTTGTTGCAGGTGATGTAACCCTTCCCTTTACACCCGCCGCATTCAACCTCCCTGATTGAGGAGTACAGAGGTACCATCTTTTTATCTTTCCATTCTGTCATGTCAACCTGCTTATTCCCGAAATCGTAGAAGGTGACCTTTCCCAGCTCGTCTATGTTAACAACTTTTTTCTCAACGTCCCTAGCAATGGAGGGATCGACCTTGGAGCGGAAGAAGAATATCGCATGCTTCTCCACGTTTCTGACAGACTCCGCGGCAGAGATATTTGACCTTTCAAACTTAACTCTCTTCACTGAGAAGTACTTCTCAAGCTTGCTGAGGTCAGCACGCGCCAACCATTTTGAGAAAACCTCATCTGATAATGGTGACTTCATCGACACAACATACACCTCTCAAAAGACGGTGGTATAATGAATGTCTCCTATCACCTTATGAATGTCTCCTATCACCTTAAAATTTTTCTGAAAAAAGAGAATACGGGAATGTACCGCTGGATAATTCTCAACGGTTTGAAAGTAGAGTAGTTAGATAGGTAAAGTTTCTTCAGACGTGCAGTATTGTCTATGCCCTTTTCTGCCCCATCTCTTTGCAGTCAAAGACGAGGTCTTCGGTTTTTCGTTTGTGCTTCCTTTCGCGTCAAAAAATAAATTCGAGTATTGTGGAATTTCTGGTTTTATTTCTAACTATTGAACTCAGTACAACGCTAGGTCGAGGACCCTGCCGCACGAACATTTCCGCTCTTTTGGAATCCGCTCCAAGGCTGTGTAGATCAATTTTCGAACATTCTCTATGTTTTTTCGCATCGACTCTACCACCGCCGCCGCGTTGACTGGTCTCAGCCCGTAAACATCCACATCCGTCGGCATTGAGATGTTTACCATGCAAATTTCTGCTTCCTTTGCCAATACGCACTCTGGATAGCAAGTCATTCCTACGACCGAGAATCCCTGATTCTTGTAGAAGAGGCTCTCCGCCCTTGTGCTGAACCGTGGACCGTTTATGCAAACGTAGGTTCCCTCCTCGTGAATCGTGAGTCCGAGTTCGTGGGCGGTGTCGATTACCACCTTTCTCAGCTCGGGGCAGAAGGGGTCGGCGAACTCAACATGACCTACGACACCCCCCTCGAAGAAGGTGTCTTTTCTCTGTCCAAACGTGCGGTCAAAGACTTGGGTTGCTATCACGAATTCCCCTGGCTTTATTTTTTCGGGTTGTAGGCTTCCGCAGGCGGCGGGAGAAATGATTCTCGTCACACCTAGGCTTTTGAATGCCCAGATGTTGGCGCGGTAGTTGATGGCGTGTGGGGGTATTGTGTGGTTCCTTCCGTGTCTCGGTAGAAAGGCTACTTTGCGTCCCTTTACCAGCCCGATTATCACGTTATCGGACGGAGGACCGTAGGGGGTGTAGACCTTAATTTCCTTGGTTTTTTCAAAGATGGCGGGGTCGTAGTTTCCCGTTCCTCCAAGAATACCTATTTCCACCGGTAGAAACTCTTCAACTTCCTCCTTTGTAGTGTTGATTGGTACGAATACCGTTCCTTTTCGCGTCATTACGCTTTTCCTCCTACAACACTAAGTTTTGATACCTATTGATGTCTGACTAGGAAATTATTTTTTCGGTTTCAGCTCTTACTTTTTAGGGGGTGTTTTGTTTTATAAGATTGATGATTTCTAGCCCTTTGTTTCGTTTCGAGCGGTTGCCACCTATGAAGACGCCAATCGAAAAATCGTCTTTTGGTTCTCAGATTAGCTTCTTTTTGAACTGGTATGCTAGTTTTTCATATCCCATTTTTTCCCAGAACATGTGCGCCCTTGTTCTGTAGAAATCTGAGAAAACTTCTATCCCCTTGATTCCTTCCTGTTTCATCTTTTGCTCCACAAACTCTACCAGTGCCTGTCCTATTCCCCTGCTTCTAAACCGTTCCTCCACTATGAGCTCTTCAATAATTGCAACTCTACCGCCATAAAGGAACGTCCATCTTTTAGTTACGGTTACTAATCCAATAATTCTACCTTCCTCATAGCAAAATATTTCGTGGTTTTCATCTTCAAGGTACCGCTCCAAAACACGTTCCACATCGCTAGGATTGATCGGGGTGCTAGGCCACAGTTCTCGGAACAATCGGAGACAGTCGGTGAAATCGTCTCTCTCCACTTTCCTTATCATTGCTTCCCCTTCCATATTTACCAAATAAACCTACTATGTACCCCTATTTGAGCTGTTTTTTGAGGTTGAATGGTGGTTGGATAATCTGCTTTTCGGTTACTATTTTGGAAATATACTTCGCGGGCGTGATATCGAACACCGGGTTTTTAGCCCTATGCGTGGAGTAGAGCTTGGCTCTTCGAAACTCTTTCTTCTTTTCGTCGTAACCCTTCACGTAGGTTATTTCCTCAGGCTCTCTTTCTTCTATCGTAATGTCTTCCGTTTTGTGGTTGAGGTCTATGGATGTTGTTGGTGCTGCGACCACGAACGGTATCTTGTTTTCATACGCCACTGTTGCCAGTGTGTATGTGCCTATCTTGTTTATGACGTCGCCGTTTGGCAGTATTCTATCCGCTCCCACGAGCACAATTTGAACTTCCCCCTCCTTCATATAGTATCCGGCGGCGTTGTCCACTATGATCCAGTGTTCGATGTCCTCCTGTGTCAACTCCCAGCTCGTAAGCCTACCCTGGATCCATGGTCGTGTTTCGGTTGCTAGGACGTAAAACTTTTTGTTTTGGTAGTGAGCAAATCTGATTATGCTCAGGGCGGTTCCATAATCAACCGTTCCAAGGGCTCCTGTGTTGCAGTGTGTTAGCACCCCGTCCCCTGTATTGACCAGATCTCTGCCCAAAAGACCTATTCTCCTACATGCGTCGGCGTTCTCCTCTGCTATCCTCTGAGACTCACTAACCGCGGTTTCCGCGCATTGCCGAGGAGTTTCAGCCTGCGTCATTTTTGTCCACATTCTGCTAACCATATTGTGAAGGTCCACGGCCGTGGGGCGAGTGTTTAATAGTTCCTGTTTAGCCGCTTCCATATGTTTCCAGAATTTCTTACTATCAAAGTTTTTAAAATCTTGAGCCGCCTGAGCCAAGCCATACGACGCGGCTACGCCTATTGCTGGCGCCCCCCTGATACGCATTTCTCTTATTGCCTGAGCGGTTTCAGCGTAGCTGTTTGTCTTGTGTATTCTGAACTCAAAGGGCAGTCGGGTCTGGTCAATCATGTGGATGGTTTTACCCTCCATCCAGACGTTTCGAACGTTAACTGTTTTCCCCTCAATCTTAACTCTCATGGTGTCACCCTAAAGGTTCCACGTTTCCCTCTTTTTCCACATTCTCCTTTTTACGGTTTTTTCCTGAGTACCCTTCCGGGATACTTTTCGGTGAATCTGCCCTGTTCGAATACCACGGTTCCGTTAACTATCACGTATTCCACTCCCTCAGAGAGATTGCTCGGCTCCGCTATAGTGGCACGATCCATTACTTTTTCGGGATCGAAGATTACACAGTCCGCGTACATTCCCTCTCTTAGAATTCCTCTGTCCTGTAGCCCGAATTTTTGTGCTGGGAATGAGGTCATTTTTCTGATGGCTTCTTCGAAGGTTATGAGCTTTTTCTCACGTACCTGGCGTCCAAGAACTCTTGTGAACGTGCCGTAGTATCGTGGATGAATCATTTCGTTCTCCGAGGAGGAAACCACTCCGTCGGAACCCACCATGGTTAGTGGGTGCCTCGCTATCTCGTCCACATCCTCCTCACTCATGGATAGTAGAAGAATTCCCACGGATATGCCTTCGGATTGTATGATATCGCAGATTGTGTCTATTATGTCCTTTCCCTGATTTTCAGCTATCTCCATAATTGATTTGCCTTTGTACTCCTGTCTGCTGGGATTCGAGAGGACCACACTGTGCCAATCTTCGGGTTTCGAGATGCCGATTGTTTCTCCTGCGCTTTTGAGATAATCTCTCAGCTTTTCGCGAACCGCTGGGTCCCTTAGTTTTGCTGGTATGCTGTCTAAACCGTCTTTGAATAGCCAGGTTGGAAAGAGAGAGTGGAGAAACGTGAGGCCAAAGGTGTAAGGGTAGAAATCCGCGGTCACGTCGACCCCCTCACTCCTAGCGGTTTCGATTAATTCCAGTCTTTCGCGAATCTTTCCCCAGTTTCTCTTTCCCTCCGCCTTCAAGTGGGAGATTTCCAGAGGGACGCGGGTTTTTCTCGCTATTTCTATGGCTTCCTTTATGGCTTCCACACCAGTGTCACCCTCCCCCCTTACGTGGATGCTGAATATTCCCCCATAGTCGGAAACCACACTACAAAGCTCGACGAGTTCCTCTGTTTTTGCGAATATTCCCGGAATATAGATTAAACCCGCTGAGAGGCCGAAGGCCCCCTCCCTCATACTCTGCTCTGTTAAGCGTTTCATCTCCCTGAGCTCATCTTCAGAGGGGTCCCTCTCCTCAATGCCCATAACAGCGATTCGAATAGTGTTATGCCCCACAAGTGGAACAACGTTAATGGCCGGACCAGCCATCTGCAAAAAGTCAAGATATTCGCCCAAAGTCGTCCACAGTTCCGTTGGGTCTCCTTTAAAGTCTGGGGCTACCAGAGCAAGCAGATCGTGGACCGTTTCTTTGTTTAAGGGACCCGCAGAGATTCCACAGTTCCCGATAACGTTTGTGGTTACCCCCTGACTGATATAGTTTAACGCGCTCCTATTCATCAGTATCGTGGCGTCCGAGTGGGTGTGGGCGTCGATGAAACCGGGAGCCACAAACTTTCCCTTCGCGTCAATAATTCTTTCAGCCTCGGAGGATACACTCCTACTAATTTCAACTATTCTATCTCCCTCAATACCCACTTCTCCTTTAAACCACGGATTGCCTGTTCCGTCTATTATTCTCCCGTTCTTGATAACAATATCCAATTACAACCTCTCCAAACAATTTATTTCTATACCTGCAGTAAACCTAATTAGTTGCTTTTTAAGCTGTTTACATTTTAATATTTTGTGAACTTTTATTTTAGTTCTTTTAAATTGTATACAGGATACTGGAAAAGCAGCTTGCAGACTTCTCTATAGATTGCGTTTCAGAAGGCTGTTTTAGGTGTTTTTTCTTGATTGGGCTCACAGTGTAGTAACTTTTTTAATCATAATTATGGTCAATAAATGTTATTGGATGGATTCTGAGAAAGGAGTTGTGAAAATTCGATGGATTATTACGATGTTGATCGGCTTCAAAAATATTTTAGTGAAGTACTCGGTACCGATGTGAAGATTATCAGTGTTAGTGGAATTGGCGGTGAAGACGAAGAGAAGCTGAAGAAGGCGGGGTATGGGATTCCCCGCTTGATAGAGCTGGAGTTTGAGGGTACCAGAAAAAAGTATGTGATGGAAACGGTGGCGCCTTCGCAGTTCGGACACGAAACGATGCCTGACAGGGCTCACGTGGTTCTCACCGCGCACATGACGTTTAACCGTCTTCCTCTCCACGCCCGCTCGCTTGACTGCGGGGTGTTCATGAAGGATGGGCGCATTGTTTCTGTAGGTGATGCTGAGGAATTTTTCATGAACGTGGAGTTCGTTGAGGGCACCCTTTACAAAGTTGACTTGGGCAATATCTCTGAGAGGGGCAGTTTGACTGACTTGGATAGGCAGCGTGCAAGGAGACTGTCTGATTATCTCGTGGAGATTCATTCGGTGAAGAAGGATGAACCCATCCTTTACATTAAGAGGGTTAGGGAGCTGGTGGGTCACGGTGAGTGCATTTTTGGGTTAACGGATTCCTATCCCCTTGATTTCGAGTATGCGGACTCGAAAAAGCTCATTGAAATAGAGAAGAAGTGTATAGAGTGGCGGTGGAAACTCAAGAACTATACTCACCGACTTTGCCAGGAACACGGAGATTATCACCCTTGGAACATCATGTTTAGAGAGGGAACAGACCTGTCCGTTCTCGATCGCAGCCGTGGAGAATGGGGAGAAGCCGCAGACGACATCACGGCACTAACCGTAAATTACATTTTCTTCAGCATAATAAAGTACGGAAGGCTTGGAGGACCCTTCGAGGAACTGTACCAACTGTTCTTTGACAACTATCTAGAAAAGACTGGTGATGAGGAGATACTCCAAGTTCTTCAACCGTTCTACGCGTGGAGGTGCCTAGTGGTAGCAAACCCAATCTGGTACCCTGATTTGGAGGCGGACACACGAATAAAGTTGTTCAACTTTATAGACAACGTTCTTGACACAGACACCTTCAACCCGAAAGAGGTAAACTCCTACCTTAAGTAACCTAGTAGTACTTTTCCAAAATCTTGCTGAGAATCCTCTCAGCATTTTCCTCTGCCGTAAACTTCACCGAGTCTAAAAGCACATCGGGATTCTCAGGCACCTCGTAGGGCACTCCCAGTCCGGGAACCGTGCTACTTTTTCCCGTTAATCCCTTTTTGTAAATGTCTCGTGGAGCCCCGTAGGTTTCCTTTCTCTCAGCCTCCCTTTTCATGCAGACTTCGAGGGGGCACTCCACGTACGCTATCATGAGATTTTCGATTTCCTTTTTCCCTCTTTCGCGGTA
>JAUQYY010000220.1 GCA_030587505.1 Candidatus Sigynarchaeota archaeon | reverse complement strand
TGTTTTTGTTGGGTCGAACACAACGATGTGGGACTTTGTTATGAGGGTTTCCTCGGGGGTGAATCCCCTTCCGAGACCGTCGAAGAGGGCGGAGAATTTTTCATCCGCTCTAACCACGACGTTGAGCACTTTGGGCTTTTTGGAACAGACCGGGCAGTCTGGGTCAACCTTGAGGTCTTCGGTGATGAAGTATCCTGTTAACCCGTTGTACACTGTGAGTCCGGGTATGTGGAATCGGCTCGACTCGAGCAGTTTTTTGAAATTGGCTTTCTCTTTTTTCTTTAGCCTGTTTCTTTTCTGGAGGTGTATGATTTTCAGAACCTCCTGCGCCTGGATGGCTCCTATCACGGAGGTTACGGATATGATGTTTGGAACCTTGTAGAGTATGATGTTTTTGACTTCTTTCTCTGTGAGCGGTTCGAAACCGTACTTTCTCGCCACCCTGTTGGCTATTTGCAGGATTTCGGAAACGTCCCGTAGGCTTGTTTCGTCCGGCTCCCTGTCGTGTTCAATGTAGAACGTATTTAGGGCTATCCATGCGCAGTCCTGCTGCCTTCTCGGCTCTCCCACAAGGGTGCAGGGTTCAACGGACTTTGTTACCTCCTTGAATGTGTAGCCTCCGCAGGAGAGGCACGCCGTTTTTCCGGGGAGCACTGTCTGTACACGGCCCAGGTATCCCTCGGTTCCGCTGTCCACGAGTGGCTTTTTGAGGAGTACGCATATCTCGTTCACGTACTCCCTGCTCGGCCTGTTGTCCAAACATCCCAGAACAACGTCCGCCTCTTCGAAAACCCTCGTTCCCACATCCTCTATTCTTGCTTTCATGGCGCGGACAGTGACTAGGGGGTTGAGGCTATGGACAAACTTCTTCGCGGCCGAAACCTTTGGTTTCCCCACGTCTCCCGCCCTGAAGGAGAGCTGCCGGTTGAGGTTCGAAATCTCCACCACGTCCGAGTCGATGATTGTAATGTTACCCACTCCGGCGAGGGCCAGGTTTTTGAGAGCCTCACACCCGGTTCCGCCGACTCCCACTATCAGGACGGAGGACGAGTCCACGATGTCCTGGTCCCAGAGGGTCAGCCTCTTCTGCCTCTCGTACATCTTGTACGCGAGGTCCGAGTCACTGTCCGGCATAAGTTTTCTATCCACCCTCGATGCGGTCGGGGACTATCATCAGGATCGCGTTCTCTGGAATGTCGTAATCGTTGAATTTTTTATCCGGGTTCAGCTTAACGCCCTTGTGTAGTAGGGCTATGGCCACATCGTCGGGAATGTCGAACGCGTTCTTCGCCGCCTCCACAACCTCGCTCACAGACGCGTACTTGTTAACATACTTCGTTCTCTGATTCTTCCCCGGTGGCAACTGGGGATCCTTAAAAGTAACCTCCATAAGCTTGGTTTTCTCCATTGCACCACCTCCACGCGGTAAAGCGAATCATAGAGAATTTGAACTATCAGATATATATTTTTTATCACCAGAAAAAGTCTATATCCCAGGGAATTAATCTAATTATTCTGTTATACTCTCAACCTATGCTCTTAGTTACCAACCGACCCGTTGGAGCGGGTTACGCGTTGAGTATTTCTCTCCCACACTTAGGGCAGAAGTACACGGGTCTTTCTTCCCGGGTGATTTGGGTGCCGCAGCGCGGGCAATATATTACCGACGATTTGAGAGAAGGTCTTCTAATTACCTTGTCTTTGGCTACGCCGAACACTTCGACGCGTCTGGTTATGGCGTGGGGCGGGATGACTGCTGATTCTGGTGTGGTTTTAACGATGTTGAAACTCGGGTCCTTTAGGGTTAGTGGTATTTCAAACCTGCCCCTACGGTAGAATTCTTCGGGGTCGGGGTCCCACTTGTCAATCTCTACACGGTTTATCGGCTGGCTGAAAGCGAATTTCGTCCTGAGAGGCACGGATGAGTAGTGCCCGCTTGTGATCTGGAATCTTCCCGCATCAGATGTGATGTGGGCTATCTGCGGAACGGCTAGGGACAGAACACCAGCTCCAGTAGAATCTCTAGACGTTCGCCACTCACTGCTCATCACGAGTTCCCTCAGCTTCTCCCTGTCCACCCCGAATATCTCAAACTTCAGCGTGGCGTTCTTTCCCTCCCTCTCGACGCTGTACGGTAACTCGTCCCCAACGTACACGTAGTGGAGGTCGTTCGACACCTGGGAAGAGCTTTTGTGCAGCGGGAGCCAGTGGTGCACAGAACCAAGGAGCACGGGTCCATGTATGTGAATGTTAATATTTTTTTGCAATTCCTTCTTGTGGTAGTTTGGGAGTTTCCACCACTTGTCCAGCTTGTGTCCCAGCCACTCCGCCACCTTGTTCCCAAAGACCTGAACGATGGGGGAAACAAACGTTGCTACGAGAGGAACAACGGTTTCCATCCACAAATCCTCCCAAACAAGAAAATAAAACTATGGATAATTTAAACTATCAAGTATATATCTGTTTATGCAGCTTCCCTAGCTTCGACACGAAGCATTTTTCACCCCTCCAAGCTGCTACTGCAGGGTTTGCAGTTTCGCTAGCGTGCCGCCGCAGGCATAATCGGCATCATCCGGGTGGCCGACCACAACTAGCACCGACTTTGGTTTACTCGTAACCATCCCTCCACATTAAGCTGTTAGGAACAAAACAATAAGGTGAATCTGGTGCGGCCCTTCTTTAACTGATTATATTTATTGTTTTGCATTTCCTTTACATCTCTCGCAGACATTAATTTAAACAGATCCATATTTGTTCGTGAAAACTTAATTGGAGATGTGCATATAGAAGAGAGGTGTAGTTTTAATGATGAGAGTATGTGTTGATACTCTGGTGTTTGGAGGGTGTTTTGACACTGCGTTTGAGGAGTGGTCTAACAAACATATAGTGAAGGTCATACAGACAAAGTATGGGATACAGAGAAGGGCGAG
>JAUQYY010000215.1 GCA_030587505.1 Candidatus Sigynarchaeota archaeon | reverse complement strand
GTCGAGAGCCTTGCACGTGAGTACTCCTCGAATTTTCTTATTGCGATTTCCTCGTTTCCCCACAGCATTCCAAGGAGAAATATTGCAGCGTTGAATCCTTGTTCAAAGTACTTTCTCCTGTACTCTGTGATGGTTAGAATCTCTTCTTTTATCTCTTCTATTTTTCCCCCCAGGTTCTGGATGTCTTCGAGCAGAAGGTTTTTCCAGCTCTTGTGCGGTATGATGAACTCTTGCACTATTCTCAGCCTCTCCGCCATGTCTACGAATAATCTGATAATTTTTTTGAGACCCTCCAGTATTTCTTCGTGATTTCCTTTCATGAGTGTGTCCTCGTAGAAGGAGTATATCTCGTCGAGAATTTTCCGCCAGTCCTTGTCTTGCTCGTCCATAACCTCTATAAGCTTTTCCGCAAACTCGGACCCGGTGTAGTAAACAACCTTGGGCAGGTTCTTCGCCTCGAGGTATGTTGACAGCAGCGCAAGCCTGGTCTCGTCAAGGTGCAGGTCTAGGGAGGTTCTAACCTGGAATTTGAGGTAGCCCTCATCTATTTTCGACTGGTCGATGATGTCTACGAGTTCAGCTTGCCGGAAGAGAATCTCAAAAAATTTTTCCGAGCCGAGCGCTCGAACCAGATCGCAAAAGAGTTCAAACCAGAGGGTCGCCGCCTTAACATAGTTACTGAAAAAGGACACGAAAAGAGAGACGCCCTCCTTCAGCCTCAGCATGGATTCCAGAATCGAATCAGACACGTGACCCTCAAACCTGATCTTACCAAACTCAACCAGATCAATGTTCCTGAAATACACCTTCAAAGCATAGTCACTGATTAGCTTGAAAAACTTTTTGAGATTGTTCCTGATCTCTTGTAGGTTACTTTCCAATCCTCTTCACATCTCTTTTAGAGGGAAAACGTGCGGAGTCTTTATTGAATAGCTCCTTATTATTTTAAATTATTCATCCTTACTTTAAAAAGTTAAGGATTGTTGGCTTCTGGCTTCTGGAGTTTTTCTACTTGGTGTACTCAGCAATCTTGACAAAAGAAGGAGTAAAATGAGAACCGAAAACCGGCGCCAGAAGCCAGCCCAGCTTCTTTCACAGCGCGTACTAAAGAAACTCTTACGTCCCAGAAAGATTATTCAAGAAGAATTTTTTCCATGACATCGGCGTCGACGTCTTCTATTAGAGGAATCCCTGTTACTTTGCTGGCTCTTTCTGTTAGGGAGGCTAGGTCGCTTCTATTTATCAGGTTCAGCTTCCATTTCCTCACACCAGCCATCAATTGCTTTAATCCCGTTCCCAGCTTTTCATGATAATAGTTGTAGAGGCCCATTGCTCCTGGGGGTATCTGGCGAAAGTCTGAGCCAAACCTTTCACGGAGTTCGATGAAGCATGAAAAGAACTTTTCAGGAGTATTGCCGTAACTCTTCGCGAATTCGAGAGGTAGAGCGTGCTGCTCAGCGAGCTGCGTGAAGTAGGAAGCCTTCATCACAGCGGCGATCGGTGCTCTAGCCATAGCAATCGACTTCACGTAAGGCTCACTGTCAAAATTGCTGAGAGCGATAGATTTGAACATCTGAGTTTCATCCGTGAAGCCGCCTGCCATGGCAATATCGGGGATGTACATGTTGTTCTTCTTCATAATCTGAAGACACCTCAAGACGTTGACCTCGAGGAAAATGGTTGGTGTTGCGCACTCTTGCATCATGGGAACCGGACTCATGCCCGTTCCGCCGCCCGACCCGTCAAAGGTTACCAAGTCAACCTTTGCTTCGGAAGCGCACCTTAGCGTAAAAGCGACAACAGCCGGTCGATAACCACCTGTTTTTAGGAAAACCCTCCTAGCACCCTGCTCTCTCAACCACTCCACGTCCTCTACGAAGCTTCTTCTCGTGGGCATACCCACCCTACTGTGCCGCTCGAAGGATTTCAGAGACCCTTCCTTAAACGCCTGCTGAACGCCGGGTTCGTCGGGGTCAGGTATTACGATGTAACCTCTGTCCTTCAGCATCTTAGCGCGGTCGATGTCATATATTCGAACCTCTCCTCCGATGGCTTTTGCTCCCTGACCCCACTTCCTTTCTATTATCCCGACTTCCAGTTTCGAAAGCGCATATACATCTACGCCCATCCTTTGGTCCTCAACGTTGGTTTGAACCACGATATCGCCATGCTCTCCGTCCCAGAACCTTCTGTAAGCTTCCACCCGGTAGTTCATGTCCTCCGAGTGCGCCACAGTCCCATTAGCGAAAGTGGTTGTGGGATCCATCCCGCAGACGTTTTCCCCTATTACCTGCATGGTGCCCGTTATCGCTGCTCCGATTGCTATTCCATCCCAGTTCTTTTTGGCAACGTCAGTTGAACCCAAGCCAGCCGTGAAGACAGGCACTTTAAGTTTGACGCCACCAACAGTCGTCTCTATACTCACCGAGGGGAAGATGGCCTTGTCCGGGTCGGACTCTGCGCCCATGGCCCCCCTAACTTCCGTCATGATTTGAAGATCCGACCAATCCATATGGTAGTACTTGTTGGACGCAGCGGTACTCATCCCATACTGTTCAGGTAAGGGATAGAGAACTTCTCTTCCCCTAAACGCCGCCTTTCCAATCTCGCAGAGAGCCCTGCACTCATAAATGCAAATCGGGCACATCCCGCTTGTGGGGGATACATCCCTGACTCTGCTCTTTGCTCCAATGATTGACTTGCTGTTGTATCTTTCAGACATTTTGAACATCCTTCCTTTTCGCTTCACGTCCCTTTTAAGTTAACAGCTAAAATTTGATTTTAGGATATAAAAGAAAATGAAAATTTAAATCTATCGCCTACCAAAAACACCAATCTTCAATACTGTTTCAGAGAAAATGAACCAAGAAATTAAAACACTAGTGGACGACATGATTGGATGTGGTAGAGAAGAATTTGGCTTAAGTAGTAGAGAATCTTTCCATAAAGCTCCGAGTTGAATGTAGCCGCAATTTGTATTCAAACATAAATCTCAGAACCGAAATAATTATGAAGAATATTGATAGTGTTTCTACTCCACCCGGTCTGTAAACATCCAAAATGGTTTCCCTCTTCACGTGTATATTAAAAAATAGGCGTTGTTAAATATTAAAATATTTTTGTAGAATCTAACTAGACGGTTCTGGTACCAAATACGGTTGGTAAGGTTAATGTGTGGATC
>JAUQYY010000185.1 GCA_030587505.1 Candidatus Sigynarchaeota archaeon | reverse complement strand
TTTAGGACAATTGCTTCTTGCAATTAATAAAAAAGAATGTTGAATGGTGTTTAAAATGGCTGAAACCGGAACAAGAGTAAAATGTCCCAAATGTGGTAGCTTAAACATCAAACAGGTTGATGATAAATCGAAGGTACTCAGCTACGCTGGACAAACACCGATATACAAGAAAGTGTGGAAGTGCAAAGACTGCGGAGCCACATGGGAATAAAAAACTCACACTATAAATAAAGTTAGACCGACCACCTCTTTCAGTGTGTAATCTGGCAGCCTCCTCCGTCACCAACCATCTACCTCCACCCGAGCCATAAAGTGTACAAAACCAACGAAATGTAGTGTAAAAATGTTATGCGAAGGGAGATAAACTAACTGATATTTTGTTGGCCTTCCTCTTTTTTCTAATAACTTTTTAGCGCTCCCCCCTGTACTTCCTGCTTCAAGATTTCTTTCCTTGTTTTGCTTGTGTTGGAGCTTACAGTTTCGCTTGAAGGTGATTGGTGTTTGTGCTTAAATTCAACTTGGTTTACGTGTAGGCGTTTCCTGGCTTGTTTGGAAAGTAAATTATTAAAATACTTAGATTTTCTATTCTGTGCATGATTTATTTTTATTTTTATTTTAATTTATATAAACTGTTATCAGTGAAAACCTTTATATGTCGCCAAAATGCTAATCTTTATAGCTTAAGGAGCGCTTCTTATGTCAGACGATTTTAGTGAGCTACTCGAATTTGCAGATGATAAAAAGATAAAAGAGCTTGCGGAGATCATCTCCGGCGTAGTGAAAATAATGCTCAACGCAGTCGATATGCTCGAGGGAAAAATGAACGAGCTAGAGAACCGCCTTAGCAGCCTGGAGAGATACGTAGATAACAAAATCGAAGAGGTGCAACGCATTGCTAGCATATCTCCAGAGACCAGAGAGAGACCTAGACGCGGCGCACCGGTAGATCGTGAACGAGAAGCGTATACACCAAGGCCTGCTGCCCGAGAACCCGCATCGTTCTCTCGCCCAACACCCGCACCTGCATACGGGGCTTCTGGTGGCACCGCTACTGCGAGAGGTCCCAGTGGCCAGGGAGCTGGCAGCAGTCCCATGAGTGCTAGGATGCAGTTACAAAGCGAGCTGAAGGATCTCTTCTCGAGGATGCGTGCAAGAAGGGGATAAAACAAGGGACAGTGATACTTGTGACAGTGCTACCACTGTAAAACCTTCTGCCTTTCTCCCATTCTTACTTGTGTGAGAATATTCTATAACTCGAATTAAGATTTAAGAAATTAAAAGCTGGATAGAATATTTCTGAATGGTTTTTTGCCGTGTTAAGAGGTAGGGTGGGAGTGTTAGCTTTAGCTTTTGCTTTTTAGTTTTCTGACTTCTTCTAGTAGAGCTTCTAGGATCTGTCTGTCTGGCAGGCAGCCATCCGGAGGGTCTATGACTTTTCTTAGTCTGATTGGTACGTGGTCCATTCTATAAGCTGTCCCTTCGCACTCTATTCCCGCTATGGCTGGGGGTATCACCACCGTCGCGATTTCGGTGGTTGGCGTCCTGTGAGGTTCGATTGCGATTACTGGAAGTTTCGCCATGTAGGATATGCTCCTCGCTGGGAAGTGTGATACCGGGTCAGATGCGACGACCAGAACTGCGTCTGCTTCTTCTCTCTGCAGAATCTCTATGGAGGTTGTTTCTCCCGGATTGTAGTACGGGTATCCTCTCTGAAAATCGATTCCGAAGGGGTATCCCGCCTGCCAGCATCCAACTACTCCGAACCCCGAAACGTTGTAGTGGCCCCTCATCGCCATGATTACGAATTTGGTGTACTTGTTCAGGTCGATGGTTAGGTTAATCGCGTTTGTGATGTTTCTGTGCTTCCCTCTGGACATGGTCAACCCCAAGCCGAAGAAGATAACGCCGAATCCGGCGTTTTTCATTATTTCAGCGATTTCCTTAATCTTGGAAACAGGCACTCCACCTACCTCTTCCCCTCGGATAGACTGTCCTTTTATCGCTGCTCTGAGGGCAGCAAACAGCTCGTAATCGTATCCTGGTTTTACCTGTATGAAGTGATCTGCAAGCTTTGCGGTGTCAGTGTTTCTAACGTCCACAACTATAAGGGTTCTGTCTTGTTTTCCCTGCTCCCTGAAGAATCCTCTGATGAATGTTGTGTATCTTGCCATGTGTCTCGGGTGTGCGTGCGCCGGGTTGCTTCCCCAGTAGACAATGACATCAGCTCTGTTCTTTACCTGTCCGAGTGTACACCCTGGAAGCCCGACCTCTTGCTTGGCGATTGTGGAAGGACCGTGACAGACGCTCGCCGTGTCGTCTATTACTCCGTTTATTTCCTCCGCTAATTCTATTCCGACGCGTTGCGCGTCGCACTCTGTTGTGGCCCACCCGTAGAGGAGTGGTCTCTCCGCCTTGACGAGGATCTCCGCCGCTTTTTTGATCGCCTTCTCGAAGGTTGTTTCTTTTAACTCTCCATTCTCTCTAATCATGGGTTTTAGGATTCTGTGACCGTTCTGAGAGGACAAAAACTTCGTGGTGCCTATCGTGCACAGGTTTCTGGTTTCAACTATCTTTCCGTCTTCGAGGATTATTTCTCCATCATCGCAGAGTGATCCACAAAACGGACAAACGACATCAGTTATAACTTCTTGAACCAAACTTTGTTTCCTCCTTTTCGGGTTATTCTTCCTATTTTTCCATAAATTTTCTGGCGAGTTCAAGGGCGCTGAGAACTGATTCTTCCGGGGCTGGTTTTATGGTTGCCTCCACCCCTTTGAAGGAGGGCATTCCCGTTGAGTCTGTGTAAGAGTTTACAACCTGGTTTGCCCAAGGCCCCATCGGTATGAACACTATTCCCTCGTGTGGTGCGTCTGGAGACCTTTCAGCCCTCACGGCGACTTCGCCGTAATCCGTCTTGACCAGTACGGTGTCCCCGCTCAGGATTTTGAGCTTTTTCATGTCTCGTGGGTCCATTAGGCATTTGCCGCAGGCCCTAGTGTACGTGTCTCCTGCCTTATCGCTCTCGATTGCAACTCCCTGTTCCAGACTTCTTCCCGTTACCAAGATCGCTTTTAGGGAATTGTTTTCCGACATTATTTTTTCCTCCTCACACTTCAATTGTGAGTGCCCCACTGGGGCAGACCTTCTCGCAATCAACCAATCTGCATCTCAAGCATAATTCTGGCTTGACCACGACGGCGACGCCGTTAATCACGCATATCGCTTCGTCGGTGTTCTCCTCACGGCAAGAGTTAACCCCGCTCTCATACATTCTCCTTTCCTTGTTGTGTGGACAGACCGCAACACAGTTACCACATCCTAGGCATATCTGTGCGTCGATTCTTACTCTTGCCACGTGGAACACCCTTAGCTTCCATTAAAACAAATGCAACTATAATATAAATGTATCACTTTAATTAGGAAACGGTATCCGAGAAGTAGTATTTAAGAATATGGATAAAACCAACAATTACTCGCCCAAAATCTTTAAGTTTCAATAAACCGAAAATATATAAACTATTAATTTAAATTTATTGAAGCTTTGTTTTTCCTCGATTCTCGCTGCGCACCTTTTCAAGCATTTCCGTCCAGAGTTCAAATAAAAAACAAAGACGCGTAAACGACACTCACGGCTCAGTTCCCTTCCCTTGTTGTACTTGTACCTTCTCGAAAATCTCCTTGAGAAAAAGAATCATTAAAAACTATAAATTTAAAAGTGATTTAAGTCAATGTTTCAAGGGAAATCCAGGAGAAAAACTGGGTTTCTGTTTCGAATGGGGCAATTTCACTAAGGCCCGAAAAGAACCGAAAAGAAATAATAGTGAGTAACTCTATACGTCTTAGAACCCTGAGTGAGGTATCCCCCATGGAAACCGTTAAAAACGTTTATAGAATCCACATACGAACCCGAATCTGTAACGGCTGCGGAGACTGTGTCACCGCTTGTCCCATTAACGCACGTTTGAGACTGGAAGGTAATCCGAACAAGGAATTATACACGCTTCGTGTGCGCAACGGGAAGTGTGAAGTCGTAAACCAAGAAGCCTGTGATGGGTGTGGCGTCTGTGTGGAGGTTTGTTCCACAAAGGCCCTAAAGCTGGAACTCGACGTAAGGTGATAAGGAATGTACCCGTATTATGGTCAACAGATCGAAAAGGATAAAATAATTACTGAAATGAAGATGATTGATGTTGACGCCAAGCTGATTCTTGACAGGGACAAATGCACCGGTTGTGGCGTCTGCATAACCGTATGCCCCAAGGAGGCTATTCGAAGGGGACCCGTGGGCGCGACCGATAAGGAGTTGTCTGATGTTCCAGTTGCCCTGGTGGATGAGAACAAGTGCAGTTTCTGTGGAGTTTGTGTACACCTCTGTCCTTTTGGCGCCCTCGAACTCAGAATTAACGACGAGCCAAAACTCTTGATCGTTGAGGGAGGAGCTTTACCCAGCTTGAAATACCAAGAGGTGAGACTTGCGAGAGACGAGGGCAAAACCGCCAAGAAGTTCTTCGAAGGCGAGCTAATAGCACATCCTGAGAACTGTCCAGGGGGCTGTGCAACCTGTACACTCATATGCCCGACCGGGGCGATAACAATCCCAAAGCGTGAAAACCCGTGGGATAAACCGCCAAAAATAGAGGTAGACCAGGACAAGTGCATCCTCTGTGGATTGTGTGTGAACGGCTGTCCAGGTGAGGGAGCCCTCGAGCTTGTGAGAACCAAGGTGCTCTATGAGGGCGACCACACAGACCTCTGGGACAAAATAGTAGAAAAACTAACAACAAAGAGAATTTCTTAATCCGCCTCTCCCCCTTTTTACAACTACCAGAACAGATTCAATCGCCCCTCTGAACATTTGGAAAAGTTTTCGAGTCTGGAAAACACAAGAGAACTCTGAAAACC
>JAUQYY010000177.1 GCA_030587505.1 Candidatus Sigynarchaeota archaeon | reverse complement strand
GATATCAATTCTCTCCCGCTATCCGTTGGATGCTGAAAACTGTTTAGTATTAAACGGATAATTTGAGGTGAATTGTGGTTGGAAAGATTAGCGTTTATTGTTGGAAGCGACAGTTTTGAGAAGCTAATGATGAGCATAATACTGGCAAGGACTGGGATAGCCATGGATGTTGAAACCCACCTTTTCTTCACGTTCTGGGGTCTAAACCTCCTGAGAAAGGGAGGCGCAGACAAAGCCAAACTCAGCATGCCACCCCTACTAAGAAACCTAGCCACCTGGATGATCAAGCGCAAAATGATGAAAACGGGGTTCAAGAAACCCTCCGAAATGCTAAAAGAGCTGGTTGAAACAGGCAAGTGCATCTCCACGCGTGCTCAACTACCATGGAACTCTTCGGCCTAACAAGAGATGACCTGATCCCCGAGGTAGAAGACGTAGTCGGCGCCGCCACATTCCTGGACATAGCGGCAGACGCAGACAAAGTTCTGGTCCTCGCTTAAACAAACCCTCATTCTGCTTTCACAACTTCCCTAGTCCATTGTGTGGTCATGTGTGAGCATTTCGGAGTGTGGAGTAATACTCGCGAAAAAGTTGACTGGCTACTGTTAGTCTTCTATTCTGATTACTTCTAAATTATCGAAGTGTTTATCAAAGGAGAATATTTCCTTTACTCCTTTTCTTTGCATTATTAGGTAGGCAAGCATATCGTTTATACTTACGTTCATGTTTTTTGCTCCAAGGACGGCTGAAAGGTAATCCTCCGAGGTAACCTGTTCTACTTGAATGTTTCTTGTTTTGTAAATCTCCTCAATGAAGCTAATTGAGTGTGCAAGGTTTGATGCGTCTTCCAGTATGTTCGCCGCCTCTGAGAGATGGACAACCGAGGTAACTACCCTTTCACCCTCAATTATTCTTTGGAAAATCCTCTTCGCCTTGTTTTTGAGTTCCTCCATCCTTTCCGTAAGCTTTCTCTTTGGTTTAAGAATAGCGTAGATAAACACGTTAGAATCAACAAACTTCATTTAATACCCCTCTCTTAAAGCCTTTCTTAGCCTGTGATAGTCCAAAAATGCTTCCTCGGAAATGTCAACTTCAACCGAATCCACAAATTTTTTGAGGTTGGATTTTAATGGTAGAATCTCGATCCTGTCTTCGTGTATGATCACGTAAACCTCGTCTCCTTCTGCCATGTGCTTCTTCCTCCAGGAGGAGGGAAGCAGCAACCTTCCCTGGGAATCTATCCTTCTTATTTCCACACTTGCCATAAAATCACCTATAAAACTCATTATTAGGAAAAATATTTATCACTTTCCATTACCGCCAGACTAGGTTTTTGTACCGCTGTATGTTGGCTGAAGTATGGTGCGGGTTTGTTTTCCGATTGATTTGCTACTTTTTTGCGCATATTATGCCAAGTATTGGGAGTGCTATTTCTTCTATGGCGGTTACGGTGTAGCCTGCTTCCTCGAAGTAGCTTTTCAGCGTGTTAACGTATACGGGGTGGTCGGTTTTCCTGTATCTCTCCATAGCGGCTTTTAGGTTTTCTCCCTCTTTCTTAACCGCGAATCTTTTGAGGAGGAAAGTTATAATCTGCAGGGCTCTTTCTCTTTCCTTGACCGGGTCGAAGGAGAACATCATGTCTCCGATAACCACTCTCCCCCCGAGGTTGAGTAGGTCATACCAGCCGATTATCGCCCTCCTCTTCTGCTCGTGGGTAAGGTGGTGGAACGCTATGCTTGTTGCGATTATATCAACCTTTCCATTGTAGTTCGGGTTCTCAAAGTCGCCGTATCTGACCTCAACGTTCTGGAAACCCTTCTCCTTCGCTTTTTTCATGCAGACCCGAAGCATTTTCTCGGAGATGTCCAAGGCGATAACCTTGCGAACTCTGGGTGCGAAGGCGAATGTAACGTTTCCCGTACCCGCCCCCATGTCGAGTACTGTGTCGCTTTCCTTGGGGTTGGCCAGTTCAACCATTCTCCTTATTAACCTTTCATACCAAGGGGATTTCACAGTAACGCTCTCATCGTAGCTCTCCGCTATCTCGTCGAAACGCTCAACGACCTCTTTCCTGGACATAAAATCACCCAAAACCTTCCGATGTGGCATCCGCGCCGTCTGCTTTTGCTTTTCACTTGGAACGATTGGATGTATCTCATTCTATTAATTTTAGTGTGTGGGTTTCCTTACGCTGATTATGCCTATGACTTAAGGGGCGGTTTCCTCGATTCTTTCCACCTTGAAGCCGGCTTCTTCGAAGAATTTCTTTAGGTCGTGAACGTATGATGGGTGGTCTCTCTTTTTCACCTCTTCTATTTGTTCTTCTACGGGTTTGTTTGGGTCTCCGAGCCTCTTGACTATCTCCCTGATGATTCTTTCCTTTCTCTCCGGATCCTTTCTGTGGTCGAAAAACCACATATGGTCACCAAGTATGACCCTCCCCCAGGCTTTAGGAGACCGTACCACACCCTTATCGCTTTTCTTTTCTCTTCGTCTGTCAAGTGGTGGAAGGCAAGGTTGCTAACAATGTCAACCTTCTCTCCGCAGTTGGGCTCAGAGAAGCTGCCAAAATCGAAGTCGATGTTTTTGACCTTTTTCTTCTGTGCTTTTTCTCTTGCGACTTTCAGCATTTGCTCGGATATGTCTCTAGCTATTACTCTTCTCACCTTTGGGGCGAGTCTGAGGCTGAGGGCGCCGGTTCCCGCACCCAAATCCAAAACAGTGTCCGACTTATCCGGCTCTGCTAATTCGATGATTCTTTCGATTGTGAGTAACCCTCAACCCTGAGGACATAGTCATCATAACTCGGCGCTAGACTGTTAAACCTTTTTAGAAAAGTCCTTGTTCATGTTTCCAATCTAACTTTCTCAAACTTATATACTTTTGTCGGTGCTCTGCTCCAAACCTTTTTATGAACGGAGTAAAATTGGTAAGGCTAAAGAACTGTTAAACTCTCTAAAGCAGGAAAACGATTGGACAAAATAACTTTAATGACAATTTGGGAGGGTTGTTTCCCGTACCTCCCTGTTAACGAGTTGTAACTGTTCAAACAAAATATGATTCTTCGGATGATTGGAGGTTCTTTGGATGAGAGCTGTTGTGGTAACGCCACCGGACAGAAATTCTGTTCAACTGATGGAGGTTCACAAACCGGAACCCGGTGAGAACGAAGCTTTGCTCAGGATTCTGAGAGTTGGAATCGACGCGACGGACAGGGAAATAAACGACGGCTATCTGGGTGTACCCCCCGAGGGATCTCCCTTTCTTATACTCGGCCACGAGGCCGTGGGGGTGGTGGAAGAGGTGGGGGAAAACGTGAAGAACGTTTCGGTTGGCGACATTGTTGTGCCGACCGTTAGGCGGCCGTGTGCGCAGAACTGCCTGAACTGTAGAAACGGTGAGCCTGACATGTGCACCACAGGCGAATACTCCGAGCACGGTATCCTGAAGCTCCACGGATTCGCCTCCGACTACGCCGTCTCAGACGCGAATTTTCTTGTTAAGATACCAGAGGAGGTGAAGGACGAAGCGGTGTTTCTGGAGCCGCTGAGCATAGTGGAGAAGGGAATCCTGCAAATATTCAAAATCCAAGAGAGACTGGTTTGGGAACCGGAAAATGCACTGGTCGTTGGAGCAGACACGCTGGGCTTACTCGCCACGATAGTTCTCCGACTCAGGGGGCTCGAGGTTCTCAACGTGTCGCGAACCCGCGCCCAAAGCACCAAGGCCAAGATCGTCCGAGAAGTGGGTGGAGAGTACCTGGACGAAAGAGTAAACCCGCTCAGCAAAATAGACGAGAGATTCGACATAGTCATCGAGGCCTCAGGAGCTGCGTCAGCCGCGCTTGAAACCTGTGAAATGACAAGTCAGAACGGAATACTGTGCTTCCTAGGACTCTACAGGGAGATACAGGAGTGCGACGACCTAGGAAAAATCTTCAGAAACATAGTCATAGGAAACAGGGTATCCTTCGGATCCGCGAGTTCAAACATTAAACACTACCAAATTGGTGTGAAAGATCTGCAAAAAATAAAGGAAAAGTATTCCCAAGTGATGG
>JAUQYY010000166.1 GCA_030587505.1 Candidatus Sigynarchaeota archaeon | reverse complement strand
ACAGGTTTAACGTTCTCGAGGGCTTTTGGTCCGGAGAGAAAGGCTTTCTCCGCCACCTCACCCAGATCCCCTACGAGCATGTGTGCCCTCTTAACCGCCTCTAGGGGTGAACCGGTCGCCTTTGCCACCGCCTCCTCCATTAATCCCGACGAAGCCCCGTGCCTCATCTCTCCAACAAGATTCTTTATAATGTATTTCGCCTCGAGGGGGCTTGCCCGGCTCAGCAGGCTGAGGAGTATGTTCTCTTTTTTTCTTTTTGAACCGCTTCCCTTCGCTTCGGAGATTGCTTGGAAGCTTCTGTAGACCTCAAGCAGGGTTAGGGGTTTGGGAACCAGAGTAGCCTGTTTCAACACGTTCTTTCTCAGCATCAGCAGCCGAGCCATGTCCCCAAGGTCACCCTTCTCGCCGAAAGCCCGTAACATTTCCTCACTCGTAGCTCCTGTTATGCTTATTATCACCCTCTGAACCGTTCTCCAAGACACGTCTAGCGTTTTTTGACTCCATTCGGGAAAGGTTCTACCCACGATCATTCTAATCGCCGGGGCAATCTCCTCCACCGAAAGCTTACTCAAAAACCGAGCAATGAGGTCAACGATCACCAGTCTCTTAGTGGTTGATTCAACCTCCTCGCATAGTTCGGCCAGTTCCCGGTAAGGAGTCTCACTCAAGTTCTCAGCCGCCCCCGGCATCCCAAAAATTTTTCTTCAAAGGTATAAGGACGAAACGAATACATTTAACTTTCCCCGCAAGAAGAAACGGGTTACGGGGTCTCAAGGGCTGAAAACCACTTACGCACTGAGAGGTGTGTAAGAAGCGTGTCAAAAAAGTAAGGGTGTGAGTTTTTATTTGAGGGAGTCTAGGATTACGTCGGTTATGTGCATTATTCGTTTTTCTATGTTCTTTTTTCTGGAGGTGTAGCTGAAGTTGAAGGTGCAGAACGCGCACGGTGAGACCAGCGTGTCATTTTTCATGGAGTCAAGTGTTTTGGCTGCTATTTCTAGGGACAGGTCTCTGAAGGCTGATCGCACACCTGAGCCCGCCCCGCAGCAGTTTGCCTCTTCCCGGTTGTTCTCAAGCTCCAGTATGTTCGCCCCGCAGGCTTTCAGGAGCTCTCTTGGTTCCTCGTAGATGCCCTCGGCTCTGCCCAGGTGGCAGGGGTCGTGGTAGGTTACGTCTCTCTCCACCGGTTCTAGTTTCAGTTGTCCTTTTTTGAGCAGGTCGTAGAGCACTTCTACGATGTGTTGAACCTTGAACTCAACTTCCCCTAGGACTTTTGGGTAGTATCTTTTGAAGCACCTGTAGCAACCTGCGCACGGGGTGATTATCTTTTTTATTCCGAGTTTCTTGAATTTTTCCGCGTTCTCCCTGAACTTTTTCTCCGCCAGGTCCACTCTTCCAGACTCGTAGAGATAGGTGCCGCAGCAGCCCTCATCCTTTATCACTCTGAAGTCTACACCCGCCTTTTTCAGAACCATGTAAGCTGAGGCGGCGGAGTCCTTTAACAGGTAGGATTCCAGGCAGCCGAGGTAGAGCAGCGTGTCCGACTCCTTTTCCACGTATTCCTCAGGCATCCACTCAAGCCTGGTTTCCGGGTCTCGATTGACCGAGTTACCCTTCTCCATGATTCCATTTATTATTCTCATGTGCGCCTCGAGTGGCCCTAGGCCCCTTAGAACGAGCTCCTTCTTCGCAGCGTCAACGATGTGGGAGGTCGGAATCTCGTTTGGGCATATTCTGTCGCATCTCTCGCAGCAGAGGCAACTGTACAGGCTTTCAACCTCCTCCCTGGAAACGTCTTCACCCTCGAACACCTTTCGGCAAATTTGGAGGCGAGAGACAGGGCTCAGCAGCTCGTCGCCCGTTTCAAGGTACGTGGGGCACACATCGACACACAGCCTGCACTCGGCACAAGAGTCAATCAGCTCCAGCATTTCTTCCTTATCAGACAAGTTCCTCACCCTTTTACAAGCCAGATTCACATCAACCTTCAAAGGGTATTGAAAATAAATTCAAAACACGTAAGATAATTAATACGTATAAGCTATTCGGTAGCCCCCTGAAAAATCAGCACACCGAGAAAAGAAAGCGGAGAGAGAGGAAGAGAGAAAGGAAATCGGAGGTACGGATGCATGGAGAAGAGTACGGCTTCAAAAATATCGGGGAAACAAGTGTGGAGCGTTTATGTTTTCACCGTGATGTTTACGGGTATTCCCTGGTCACAGACTCGGTCACGGTGCAGTGGTTTCGGAATAGTGCGATGCAACGTTCCTGTTTTTTCTCTGTGGCTTTCTCCGAAAACTGGGGATATATGGTTACGTTAAGTCCAGTAACTCTAAGGTAACCCTCAACGCGGGATATCTCCGCCTGAACACTGACAGTTAAATCAGCTAGCTCGGCTCTCACTTTGGAGGCGCAGAAGGTGAAGGAGGAAGCTAGACACGAGCCAACCGCCGCGGCGAGGAGGTCCACGGGTGAAGGGGCTTCGTCTCCGTCCTTGACTTCTGAGGAGGCGTCGACCATAAGCTTGTGTTTACCGCGTATTTGAATGTCATACTTAAATCCGCTGATCCATTTGAGCTGCACACCCACAACCATCGTTGACATTATCAAACAACCTATCAAACTCTTGCCGAACAATCATAAACTGTTTGTGTTTGAATAGTATGTATAAGTATTCTTTTTTAAATATATTCAAAAATCGATACTAAC
>JAUQYY010000163.1 GCA_030587505.1 Candidatus Sigynarchaeota archaeon | reverse complement strand
CTCGGTTGGAACTCTTCCCGTGTCCAGGATTCTTTTAACGATTTTGCCGAGGTTGTTGACTATTTTCAGGGTTTGAATCTTTGCGTCCAGAAAGCTTCCGGGGTAGTCAGCACTGACCATCAGTTTCCCCGGCCCCTTGGATTCCAGGGAGACGCTTATTCTGTCGGGCAGATCGTAGTAGTCCCCGCCGGATAGTATGAACTGGTTTGAACCGGTGCCCCTACTGACTCTGAGGCCTAGGTTCGAAAGGTAGGTTTCGAGAGCTTCCTGAACGGAGCTTATGTCTCTGTTGGTTTGGAAAATGAACGCTTTCCTCAAAAGCTATACCTCGTTTCACTTTTGCTGCATAATGGTTATGAAGCCTATTAATAAAAAGGTATTCAAAGAGGCAGACAGAGAAATACGTTGGGTGCGTTTGGATGTCCATTCAGCGGGTGCGTCCCTGTTAGGGGGAATCGTTAAGGGGTGTCTATATTCTGTGCCGCTCTATGGTGATTTCGTCGTTTATGTCTATGGTTACTATGTTTCCGCTTCCGAGTTTTCCAATGTTGCAGACCACTGTTTTTCCTATTTTTGACTCTCCCCTGGCTTCGTGTATGTGTCCGCAGACCATCAGGTCGGGCTGCACCCTCTCTATGAAGTTTCTGATCTGGGGGTCTCCTGCGTGGCTTCCGCTCCAGGTCTCGTCCAGGCAGTTTCTGGGTGGTTCGTGGGAAACCACTATCAGGGGCTTGTCTGATTTCTCTATGTCGCTGAGAAAATCGTAGCCCCACGCGTTGCCGCTGAGCCCGACGATTTCAACGTCTCCGAACTCTGTCTTTTTGCCGTGGAGACACTTCGCATTCACTCCCTCCACTTGGTGGTCTGGGCTTACCCTGTCCATGTTTCCCCAAACGTACAGAACGGGTATCTTGTTCCCGGTGAGTTTTTCAAGGAGTCTCCCCGCCTCTCCCGATCCTCCGCTGTGGGTTATGTCCCCGCAGACAAGCACGGCGTCGGGTTTCTTCTCCTCAATATACTTTCTGGCCTTTTCAACCGCCTCCACGCTACCGTGAATGTCCCCTAAAGCCACAAACCTCAAACCTTTCACCTCGACTCCAACCAACCGTTCAGCCATCCATGAGACTCACGGGTTTGTATAATGACTCCCTTCTTTTCCAAAAATTTCTTCACTTCCATTATTCTAAAAGTTATCAAGTTATTAAATTTTCTAACAATGAGATGCCTAACTCTTGGAACGCACCAATTAAAGGATAACGGTTCCCGAGACCTGATGCGGTTCACGTGACACGAAGCCAACCTTACGGGTTAGAAGCCACTAAACTTGTCAACGGTTACTTCGCTAACCACGAAGGTTACACTCTCACCGCAGTGCGGACAGGTGAAAAGCGTGTCGCTTACAGCTCCATTCTTTTTAAGGGATATAACGTAGTAAATGCCTATGTTTTCTTGACAGTGGGGGCACTTCATAACAGCAAACCCTTCAGTCACCATAAAGGAATACACCTTACCAAATCATCATCAGATTATAACATTGTTTTTCTCATATTTAAAAAAATCATCAAGCCAAGGGGTTAGAACAGTTGTGAAAACCTCCGAAAAAAGAATGCGGAGAAATGGACAGGAACTCCATCCAGTGCATAAACGTGGTTTACTGGGTAAGCCGAAGAAACTGTTAAAAACGTTGCTGAAAATAGGGAAAGGGAGAACAAAACGGTTGAAGATGGTGGTTAGGTTAGGTTTTATTTCTGGTTTGGAGGAGTAGTCCATGGAGTTGTTCACGAAACATTTTGAGGTAAGAACAGTCGAAAGAATCGAGTTGAGGGACATAACCAGCCAGATTCAATCAATCATAAACAGTCTAAGGGTGAAAAACGGAGTAGCGTTCGTCTACACCCCGCACACAACGGCGACTATAATAGTGAACGAGGCCGAGAGCGGGCTCCTAAACGACATCAAGAAGTGGGTTCAAGCCACATTCACCAGGCCAGACTACGACCACGACAAGATAGACCGAAACGCGGCATCCCACATAGCCGCATCCTTCGCGAAAAACGCCGTCGTCCTCCCGATTGAGGGCGGCCGCCTAGCCCTGGGAACGTGGCAGAGAATCCTCCACCTAGAACTCGACGGCCCCAGAAACCGCAGAATAATCGTCCAGGTCATAGGCACACTCTCATAGCAATCCGCCGAGAAACACCCGCAGAAAAGGGAACGAGTATGAGGAAGACTTTGATGATCGCCCACAGGGGTGCGAGTTTCTACGAGCCCGAAAACACACTCAGAGCCATAGAGAGGGCGCTCGGGTTCGGTGTGGACGGAGTGGAGGTCGACGTGAGGTCCAGTGTTGACGGAAACATCGTTGTAATCCACGACGAAACCGTGGACAGAACAACCAACGGAACAGGGAAAGTGGCAAACATGTCCCTGTTGGAGCTAAGGAGCCTCGACGCTGGTAGGGGGGAGAGGATACCGCTCCTCAGCGAGGTTCTGGAAACCGTTGGAAACAGGGCAATGCTGGTAATCGAGCTGAAGGTCCCCGGCATAGAGGAGCGGGTTATAGAAACGCTAGAAAAACAAGACGCACTCGGCAGCGTCACGGTGACCTCCTTCCTCCACAGGAGTGTGAAGAGAGTCAAGGAGATAAACCCTGGGGTCAGGACGGGTGTAATCTTCTCCTCGAGCCCGGTGAACCCAAGCAGACTGGCGCTCGACGCCGAGGCCGACACGCTTTTCGCCCGCCACAAGTACGTCACCCCCGACATGATTCGGAACGCCCACGAAAGCGGCCTAGACATCTACGCGTGGACCGTTGACGACGCCAAAACAGTCGAAAAACTAATCCTCATGGGTGTTGACGGAATAGTCACAAACAAGCCGGATGTGCTAAAAAAGTAGGCTACACGCAGGAGGACGCCCAGGGTGTAAACCGGGTGGCTCTCAGGTTCAGGTCTCTTCTTCGAGGAGTACCGCGTGTCCCTGTCCGCCGCCTGCCGCTGATGACGCGACACCGTACCTCGCGTTCTCTAGGTTCAGTATTCTTGCGAGGGTTCCGACGATTCTGACGC
>JAUQYY010000160.1 GCA_030587505.1 Candidatus Sigynarchaeota archaeon | reverse complement strand
GCGTCCATCTCCATGACGACTCTCCCGCTAACAGCCTTAAATCCCTCCTTGTAAGCGTAGCCCAAGCCGCTCTTTGCCTCCCTCACCAGCACACGAATATTGTCAAACCTTTCAGAATACTTTTTGGCAACATCAGCCGTGCCGTCGGGACTGTTATCGTCAACCACTATGATTTCCCCATTTATTCCATAAGCTTGAAAAACCCTCTCAATCTCCAGTATCAGGGGACCTATGTTCTCAGCCTCATTGTAGGTTGGAATGACAACAGAAAGCTCCCTCTGATTTTCGCTACCAACCGGGTTCATAACCTCATCTCAGTCCAAAGTTTTTTGCGGTGCCTTTATGCGCAAAATCCAAGTTAAAAGTAATCGTGATTGAAAATAATAGTAGTGTTACGTTAATTTAAATTTTTGGTAACAAAAGAGGCACGATGTAATATGTATGTTTTTTGAGGGGGTGTATGTGATTTAGCGGTTGTGAAGGGAGATTTATGAGGGCTTCTCTCCGGGAATCAAGGCTTAAAAAAGGAGATAGACAAACCACCAACAAACCCAAAAAAATAAAATACATACCTACTACATCATGCCTTCTAGAGGTTGTCCCATAATTCTTGTTTCTTCGGTTTTTGATTGGCTTTGGTTGCTTTGGTCCTCCCGTGTCCGCGTGTCCGGGGGCTTTTCGCGTGGGGCTGTGTGTGGTGGGGCTTCGGTGTCTCCGCCTTCGCTCCGCTGGGGCGGGCACCGTCCTGTTCCCCTCGGGGCTTGTTTACCGCGCCTGCGGGGCGAGCGCCGGCTGGGGGTTCGCGGCGTCTGTGGAGCGCACCGCCTCCACCAGGTGGATTAGGGTGATGAGGTTGTGGGTGAAGCACATGGTGGAGGCCTCCGCCTCTTGCGCCTCCTCCTTTCTGGAGGCGAGTCGCGTTTCCGTCCTGAACCATATGTTTCCGAACACGGCTTCGACGAGTCCGCGGTACCCGTAGAGTTCCTCCGCCTCGGAGAAGAACTCTCTCAGCCGAGCCAGAAGCCTGCTCTCCTTCTCGTCCTCCGGGCGGTTCTTCGGCCTGAAGAGGGGGGAGGCCGAGTTCGAGGCTGAGTTTGAGGTTCTTGAGGTTGAAGTACGCGGCGTCTCCGAGGGAGAGGCCCACGGGGTTCGCCGGTTTTCCTTCTTATCCTGTCGAGGAGGGGTTGGACGCTCGGAGACCCGAGGAGTTCGGTGAGGCGTTCAACGAGGCTCAGGGCGGGGCCGAGCAGGGCTTCAACCCTCCTCCGGGTCGCGTGGTCCTCTAGGGCTCGCTTCTGGAGGGTGTGGAGCTCTCCTATGAGGCCTCCCAGCGGTTCGAGGAGCTCCCTGTAGACGGGGGAGTCGTTTCTGCTTCCGGGGGTGAGCCTGTGTCCCGGGGGATGAGGTTGGTGAAGAGCGTCGTGGTTACGTGGAGCTTCCCGTAGGCTCTCTTCTTGGCCTTCCTCATGGCGACCATGCTTTTCTCCTTCTCCCTCACCGTGAGGCCCGTTGAGTCCGTGGCCAGGAGCACGAGTGGGAGGGGGAGGAGCTGCGCCGCCGCCTTCACGACCGTTCTGCTCATCTCGTCTATGATCGGCTTCAGCTCGGGGTTGGTGGCCGCGCGCCAAATGGTGTTGTCGTCGGGGGCTATTCCCACGAGGAACGGTGCCAGCATCTCCAGAAAGATATATGAGCATCCTGTGACCTGTTTTATCACGGCGAGGGCTACGAGCCTCCAGAGCGGGTAGGTCGGCGGCCTCCCCCTCCTCGGCTCGTCCCTCTCGGGGCTGTCGAAGAGCAGGCCCACGAGGGAGACGACGAGCAGGAGGAAGCGGGGCTTCCGCGCCCTGAAGTAGCTCTCGTAGTAGCCCTCTCCGCGCCTGTGGTCCTCGCCCATCTCTGTTTCACCACCGGCGGGGAGAGTTAGCGCTCTCCCCGCTCTAAAACCCTTCGCCGCAGAGGCCGCATCCCCGCTTCTCCCGCAGGATTTGGCGCCCTCCCGGGGAACCTCCCTCTCCTCACAAGTCAACCAACAAAAACGGCAGAATTATGGGACAACCTCAAGAAGACCAAAATGCTTTTATCTCCGAGTGAGCGCATAGTACTCCGTGGGGTGTAGGTTAGGGCGGAGACCGCCCCCCACGGGAGTGGCTCCCTGAAGACGAGGGCCACGACGCGGCTCTCCTCCTCTTTCCTGCACTCTTCTTCCATTCTTCATCACCTCCGTTCGGGCTGCTTCGTCGGAACCATAGGGGAAGATACTTAGCGCATTTCCCCTATAAAAAATTATTTTTTAACAAGTTCCTCAAATTAGAAAAACTAAAATATCACGAAGATATTAAAGACCCCCTTGGGTAAAAACTAAACCAAAAAGTGGGCCCTTAACTCAGTCTGGAAGATCCTTAAAAAGTCCCTTTAAGGATTTTAGAGTACCTGGTTCGCATCCAGGAAGCCGCGGGAAACCCGCCACAAACCGTAGGGTTCGCGAATTCAAATCCACTGAAGATTCCCCTCAAGGGTGGATATCCCGCAGGGTCCACCACTCCCACTTTTACCGTGTTTTCAGAATCTGTAAATGCCCTTTTTCGAGTTTTTCAATTGTAAGAACAAAGTATTCGGGCGCAATGCTGTGGGGAATATCTTGGGTTGCCAATAAGAAGAGCCGGTTCTCAGTAGATTTCCACCCGAAGGTTTTAATCTCAAACCGTTGTCGTTGAGAATTTTGTTTGTGCGTTTAACTATAGAAAGGAAATCGTACAAAAAACGTAGACAAAAAACGCAAAACGATTGTTCTTCACTATTCCCTTTTATAACCTCAAAAACTAAACCATGTACGTCTCATACAACCGCTTCGCCATAAGTTCAAAAACGTCATCCACCCTCTCCCCCGTCTTCGCCGATGTCTCAAAAAACTCCAAGCCCAGCTTAGAGGCCAACTCCGAACCAACATCCCTAGAAACCCTTCTATCATTCTTCAAATCAGTCTTGTTCCCAATGAGAAAGCAGGGAACCTTACCACAAATATTCATAACATCACTATGCCAATTAACCACATGCTCAAAAGACAGCGGATTAGTCACGTCAAAAACAATAAAACACCCACGAGCGCCACTCAAATAAAACCTACGCAGAGTCCTATACTGCTCCTGACCACCCAAATCCCAACACGCTAACTTAACCGATTTCCGCTTATTATCATCACCCATCAACTCTACAACCTTAACAGCAAAATCTGTGCCCAATGTAGGTTTATATGATTCTATGAATCTTTTTTCAGTGTATCTTACTAGTATTGAAGTCTTTCCTACGTTTTCGTCTCCGACCAGCACCACCTTGTACATGAATTCTTCGGCCATTTGTATTGCCTCGGTTAGGGATTTTGATTTTTCTACTTTTAGATGATATTTCCTATTAAAACTTTTAAGGATTTTTCCGCGAGTTTTATTGGAAGTGTTGAGAGAGTATTTTTATGTTTCTTGCTGTTCAAGCTCTTCTATTCTTTTTTCTGCGGGCGTGTTGAGTGATAACAGTCTTTCTGTTAGGTATTCGAAAGGTTTTACGTAGGTTGGGTTTCGGATCCATATTCCTAGGTCGTATACGAGTAGGGGTTCCCATTTTCCTATAAAGCTGACTAGGCAGTCTTTTCCGTCTGCTATGTATATTCCTATAGGGATTTCTCCTAGGGACCAGTGGTATATTGTACCGTGTTGGCTTAGTGTTCGGGCGATTTCTAGGGTGTTTTTATCGATTTTCCATCCAGCAATGATTTCGATGTTTTGTTTAGCTTTTTCTTCTAGTATTTTGAATATGTTTTTGGTTTTTTGACCTGTTTGAAGTAGTGTGGTTGTTATTATGGCGTGGATGCGGCTTTTTGAGCGTTGTAGCAGGTCTTCTGCTATTTCGTTTATTCTTTTTTCTCCATCTATTAGCCACGCGGTTGGTGTTCTTCCGGGCGCGACTATTAGGTTTTCTTGGAACCATTTTTCAAGTGTTTCAGTATACTGTTCCCTGTTTTTCAGTTCTTCTTTTATGCTGGATAGGACTATTTCTGGAGGGACTGCAGAGTATAGGGGGGCGCGTTTTACTGCTTCTCTTTCCGCGAACCCTTTTCTGATCAGTTTCTTCAAGACCGCATAGACGTTTGGTCTGGGGACTCCGGAGAGGTTTGATAGCTGTGTGGGATTTAGGGACCCTTCGGTGACCAGGGTGATGTATACTCTGGCTTCATAGTCGGTGAATCCAATTTTTCGCATGAGGTCTAATACTTTTTCTTTTTCTATCAGGCTCATCGGACTCACTTCGTTTTGGCTTCGGGGAAACTGTTTTAGGGGGTTCTATAGGGATTCGGGTTACTGTGGGCTCTGCTTTTTATTCGAGTTTTTTGATTGTGATTGTAGTAGGTTGCTACTTTTTAAAAATACGCTTATTTTTTAAAATTTAAGCTTTTCTGTCGCTTTAGGACATACTTAGAAATGTATAGTTTTTCTTTTTATATTTATAAAATGTGGTAGACATTATTAATTTTTTTAAGAAGTATTGAGTTAAATTATGAACAAACCAAAATATTTATGTAGTAGAACAACACAAATATAGATGATAATATCTGTAGCTTTGCTACATCATTACACTTACCCCCTACCAACATCAAAAGTATGCCCCCACCACCATCGAATAAGGAGACCCCCAAACGACAAGTACCCGGAGGAGAGAATTAATCTCTCCTCCTCATCACTTCATACGACTTCTCAAAACCGACAAACGTGTATAGGGGTACCGAAAAAGTTTTGTCCAAAAAGAATAGTTAGGCTGCCAGAGCATTTCAGTTATCCCGTTTTTGGGTTAGTTGTTCAAGCTATAGCGTAGCAATGCGGCTATACCGCCGAAAGCGAGCTTCAACTGTTGTCCTTCTTCTGTTTCGGAGGAAATTATTTCTACAGTAGCCCCGGTCTGTTCTGCGAGTTCTCCTAGCTCGTCGATAATTGGTTTTACTGTTTCGATAGACAATAGGGAGCTTGCGCAGCTTGGGCAGCTGCGCTCCTGAATTTTTTGTTCGAGAGAGGGTAATTCTTCTTTTTTGATTGTCACTTCCTCCCTGTAGTTGCAGTTGGGGCAGGTGATTATGACATGTAGTATGTCTAGGTCCTCGGAAAGGAGGAGTGTGTCTACTGCGCCCTGCTCAAGGGCTTGGCGAACCTCTTTTTCACCATAAACTACTAGGCTATCGTCTTTTACCAGTGTGGTTAGAAACTTTTGAACTAAACTTTTTTCCTCGGAATATCGCACGTTTTGGAGTATGTCTCGAGATTTGTCGATTAATTCATCGATTCCCGGGCTCCCTGTGTAGGATAAGTCAACAATACCAAGGATAGCGTTTTTTAGTCTGTAGTCAAGATAGTTGCTTTCTGCGAATTTGTTCTTTGAGGGACCGGGGCCTCCTATAATTATCCCCTTCAGGTCGGGAATTCCGAGGAATAACTCGTTGGCGTAGTCACCGGCGCGTTTGAAGAATTCGTGTCCCGCCTGTTCAATCAGTCTCTCAAACCTTCTCTGTGATTGCCCTCCGGCTCGATGCTTTCCGGGGGCGCCCGAAGTGATTTTTTTAAGAATTTCTAGATGGTTTCCTTTTAGGGTGGCGAAATCGGCTTCAGATCTGTCTATGACTATTATACCGTAGGTGTCCTTCTCAACTAGCATGTCTTTGAGGGGGTCTAGGAAAAATTTGTTGTCGCAGTGGTACTTGTAGATGTTGATGGGTTCCGGGGGGACAATGGTGGTTAGCTCCATTCGCTCGGTTCCTTGACCGTTGGTGGGAATCGCCCCGCAGAAAATTACTAGGCCGGTTGGTGGGGGTTTAGGAACGTTTTTTAGCAGAGCTAAGATTCTTTGAATCGCATCCATTACGTTTTTCCTTGTAGATTTGGACTTTATGTTTGAGGCTGTTCCGTATTCTTGTTTTAGGTAGTTCGTGACATCGCTGATTTGCCTATCGGGGGGGATGTACAAGGATACGAGCTCAGTGTGGAAGCCTTTTTTCTTTTCTAAGTCTTCTAGGGCTTTCTTCAGTTTGTATCTTTCAAATGATGTTCTTTTCGCCTCTTCCTTTTGCTCCAATGTTAAGCACCTTTGTTTTCTGTAATTTTTTAGCTAAAAGTAGGAGCGGTCTACCAGTCAGAAGGGAGGATATATAGTTTTCAGGGTTAGGTGACTGAAAATTCGGCTCTAGATTTTCAAGGTAATGTTGCCCTTCAAGTTTTTATTGGTAGTATTTCTACTTTTAAAAGGTTGGGATTTATTTCGTTTTGGTTTTTGACACCCCTTAACCACTATTTAGGACATATTATGAAAATACATTTGCAGTCTTAAACTTTTCTCAGATACTAACCTTGCATCCTAACATGCTTTAATTGAGGGGATTAAAGAAAAGGGATATATGAGAATTGAGGATTTATAAAGAGAAAAGAATATTATTCATTCTGAAGGGAAGGTGCTTTAGAGTGAGAGTTGTCCTAAAAATAGGGGGCTCTTTAGTTCAGGATCGGCAGGGAAATATAAGAGTTGAGAGGCTTGCTAAATATGCGGAGGTGGTTCTTAAACTTAGGAGGGAAAACACTGAGGTGGTATCCATTATTGTTGGAGGAGGAAAGATTGCGAGGAAGTTTATAGACGCCGCCCGTAAACTTGGAGCCGCCGAAAGTCTTTGTGACGAAATCGGAATAAGAGCCGCTCAACTAAACGCTCAGATGATGATCGGCGCACTAGATAGGGAGGCTTACCCGACGATTCCAAGAACCTTAGAGGAGGTCGCAGAGGCTGCTGCCACCGGAAAAGTGGTCATGGTTGGAGGGTTGCAGCCGGGACAGTCGACTAATGCCGTTGCGGCGCTTGTCGCAGAGCGGGTAAAAGCGGATATGCTAATTAACGCGACTGACGTAGATGGGGTTTATACTAGTGACCCAAAGAAGGATCCGAGCGCAGAAAGACTGGTTGAAGCAACAGTTAGGGAAATTCTGGAGATAGTCAATGAGAAGGGATTTTCTGCAGGTAAGTATGAGCTTTTTGACCCAATAGCACTGAAGATTTTGGAGAGATCAAAAATCCCCACCTGGATAGTTAATGGGGAAGACCCTAAAAACATACTGAGGGTAATTGCAGGAGACAATGTGGGAACGCGTATTGTATACTAAAATGGGTGTAGGAGTGTTGAGAGAGTTAGAGGAGATTTTTGGAGGTAAAGCCCAAACAAAAGTGTTGCAGTTCTTGCTTGAGAACAAGGGGAAGGCCTTTAACCTGTCGGAGATCGCAGAAAAAGTGGAAGTTGCTCACAGTACTGTGGGCAGGGTTGTAAAGCAACTCTTGGATCAGGAGTTAGTTGAGGAGATAACGAGATGGAAACAAATGCGGATTGTTAGGCTTAATGAGGAAAATGAAACAACAAAAATCTTACTCAAGTTTTTGGAGGATATTAAAAGAGTAAGAGAGGCTCGTAAATCAGCCCGTAGAGCGGTAGGATAGTAGAGTTCCACTTTACGGGCGATTGGTGGATGTTTCCGAGTTAAATTGCCAATTTGAAAACGTATATAATTCATAGAAAAGGGATTATAATTATGGTAAACGTGTTTCTCGACGAATCACACAATGAGCGGATTAAATTTCATAAAATAGAAAAAGTGGTTCAGCTTCTCAACGGGAATACAAAATTCTTTCTTATAAAGAGGCGGCCTATTAAGGGAAGTGTGCTAAAGAGTTGTGACATCCTAATTATCGGAAACCCATACGGCAGTAATGAAAAAACCGCGTTCAGCGACACCGAAGTGGAGGATATCACTCGATTTGTCAGAGAGGGAGGGAAACTAGTTATTGCAATTGGTAAAGGAGTAACGCGGGATAGAAAGTTCGGGATGTTATTAAAAAATTTTGGAGTAGTAAATTACATGGGTTTTTTAATAGATGAGAAGTTGAAAATTAATTGGCGGAGTACGCATCCGCTGTTAAGAAATGTAGAAGAGCTTGGGGCTAGTGGAGGATTCACCGTTGGTCCAGGAGTAGAGGTTATTGTGAACAGGATTAGAAAGGACACTACCAAATACTGGGGAGAATCGAATAAATCCATTACGCTTGTGAAAACTTACAAAAGTATAACCCCAGTTTTAGTTTGCTCCAAACTGGGAAAAGGGATATTTGTGGGAACCGGCGAAATTAATTTTACAAAACCATACTTACAGTTTCTTAAGAACCTTTTTCAATATTTAACCAGTTTTGGTAAAATTCAAGAAGAAAATAAGGGATATTTTTTCTGCCCCCTGTGTGGAATTCGCCTCCCCAGTTTGGCAAGATTTTGCCCTCAGTGCGGAGTTGCTTTAGAGTAATTCTAAACACTATTTGGAACTAATGAGATAGTGGAAAAGGAGTCGAGCTGTTTGGGAGTTTAACGCTCTGACGGGTAGTGTTAAAAGCCACAGGAATTTGGCATTAAGGATTAAAACAAGGGGGGATGGTGCAGGGCAGGAGATTTTCGGGAGGCGTAAACCGCCCTTCGAACTCCTGAACTCCTACGAGACTGGATCTTGAGTCTGGTCAGACGGTATAAAATCTGACGTCCAGCGCCGTTGACCACTTGGCTAGCCCTGCAACTATTATTTTCCTTCTAAGCTTTTTTGGGATTATTAGTTTTTAAATATTTGTCGGATTGGTACGTCTTTGGGTCTATGTATATGCTTCCCATGTACTACGCTTTTAGAGAAATATGGCGGAGGTGTGTTCTGTTTTATGCTAGAATGGAATGTTTTATTTTTGTTACTTGAATTATGTTTAGAGGAGGTGTGAATGAATGAAAAGTGGTGGCGTTCATAAGAAAGGTGAGATTACGTTAATGGACATTTTAGAGGAAGTTAGGAGGAACCCCAATCTGTATAAGGCAGGTGCTATCGCTTGTTTCATCGGGATAGTTCGCGGAGAAACAAAGGAAGGAGTTCCGGTGGAGAAACTCGAGTTAGAGGCTTATGAAGAAAAAGCGAACGAGACATTGACGAATATATGTGAGGATATTAAAAGGCGGGAGGGTATCATTGACGTGCAAATTCACCACAATGTAGGGGAATTCAGAGTGGGTGAAGAGTTAGTATACGTTGTGGTTGCAGGAGGACATAGAGAAGAGTTATTTTCTGCACTTATCGAGGCGGTGGAAAGATACAAAAAAGAGGCGGAAATATGGAAAGCTGCTTAAGAGACGCAGCCCATAAAAAAGAGTACACCGCTCAAGGAGCATACTGGGTGAGAGAATAAGAAGGTAATAGGTAAAATGATAGGAGGAATTTAAGATGTTGATAGGAGTGATGTCGGATAGTCATGACCGAATTGAAGCGATACGAGCAGCCATTGAAAGATTCAATTCTGAGGATGTCGAACTCGTACTTCATGCTGGTGATATTGTAAGCCCCTTTAGCGCCAGAGAGTTTGAGAAACTCAAATGTAAGATTATATGTGTTAAGGGGAATAACGATGGGGATACAACAGCACTTAGAAAGTTTTTGGGTAAATTCGGCGGGGAATTAAAGGGAATTTTTTGTAAACTGGAGGTCGCGGATAAGAAAATAGCACTCACACATGGAGAGTCGCCAGACGTGGTCGAGGCGCTCATTCTATCGGGAAAATATGATATTGTGATCTATGGCCATAGCCACGAGACGGTTATCGACAGGCGGAACAATGTTTTAGTTATCAACCCAGGGAGTTGTAGTTACCCTATTAAGAACGGAGTTGTAACCATCGGAAAGGGAACAATAGCCCTTCTAGAAGTGGAAAAGATGAGTGCAAAGCTTTTAGAAATTTAACAAGACTCCCTTCATTTTAAACTCCTTTTTCCCAACATCTTTTTATACTGCTTAAGGAACCGACAGGTTTCAGGAGCTAAAGTGAAGGGAGTTCACCCATAGAGGAGTTGTGGCGCATAGTGCCCCCAGAAGTTTGACAGGATTAAGGGCGTTTTAAAGCTGCGATGAAGCCTGCAGGGGTTCCATGCGTGTCTGGGTGGAAGCGCCGCGTCTTTTTTGCGTCGTGGAAATAGTTTGAGAATCCTGGTTCGCCGTAAATTTTTGGCAAGTCCTTGAGGTCTAGTCCAAGTTCTTCTACGCAGTATTTTACGTTTAATTCGTTTTCTTCAACTGTTAAGGTGCAGGTGCTGTAAACCATTGTTCCACCTGGCTTCAACATTTTTGCTGCTATCTTTAAAAATTGACGCTGATAAAGAGAAGCGGAAATAATCTGTTTCTCTGTAGTTTCCTCGTAGAGTTTTGGTCTTACGCCTATTGCGGTGCATGGGGGGTCTACTAAGATTCGATCTGCTTTTAAGTTAGGGTATTTTTTGTTTAAGAGTCGGGCGTCCAAACAGATTGGAGTTACGTTTTTGACGCCCAGACGTTTTACGTTGTTTTTAAGTTTTTCTAATCTTTTCTTGGAGCGGTCTATAGCAATAATTTTTCCAGTGTTATTCATTAATTGGGCTATGTGTGTGGTTTTTCCTCCTGGTGCTGCGCACATGTCAATTATTAATTCGTTTCTTTGAGGTTCCAGAACCTTGCTTGCGATAATTGAGGGAAGACTTTGGAGGTAAACCAGTCCACGGGAGTAGAGCGAGGTGTTTTTCAGATTGGGAACCTTGTAGATGGAATTTGTGATTTCTACTGCAACCCCCTTCACCCTTTCCATTATTTCTTTGCTACTCATTCTAGCTATTCCTTCAGCCACTCTCAATCCTGTTTTATCTTCAATCACAACCAAATCGTTTTTCTTTATCTTTTCGAGTCTAATTACACCAGGAGAGTACAAGTCAGAGCCTTGCATTACAGATTCACACGCAAATTTATCAGCCACGATTTTCTTTCCCAAGCCCCTTATTGGAAAGGGCCCTTTAACTTCTAGGAGAATAGCTTCATCAACAATGGGATGAGCCTCCGCCTTTATGGACAACTTTTCTAATTCGCTTAGGACCTCTCTCGTTGAGGTTAACAAAGTGTTTACGCGAACCGTGAAAACCCTGCTTGGAGTTTTCAACTCTCGTATAATCTTTTCTGCCCGAGCGTTTCCAAAGTATTCGATTAATCTGGAAGCCACATCCAGAGAATAACCATACCTCGCCGAAAAACTGTTAGCGTTGTTCAATTGAGTATTCACTCTCTTCCATAACTGGATGGTAATAGTTCACTTATGGCGTTGTAGTAGAAATGTTTTTAGGTTAATGTTTCTTTATGGTCCGTCTCTTTAATTTCCCACCACAGATTTCACAAATTTCACCAGAATACGTGTTTGGATACCTTTTTTTGCAGGAGGTGCAGTAGCGTATCCACGCGAAACGCTGTTTAATACCGTCCCGTATTATGGGTTTGAAGGGAATGCCCAAGGTTTTTGCAACGTTTTGAAGAGAGTAATCATCAGTGATTAGTAGAGGGTTTTGATCTTCGTTTTTTAGATCGATCGCCAGGGCGAGAATTTGAATGTCGGTGGAGGAGAGCGCGGAACTGTCCCCTGTGTTTTTCGCTGCGTTCTCTGCACGCTTAATCGACGCAAGAGTTGGTGTCCTGATTTTCACGACTTCATTTGAAATGGATAGATTCAGAATCATACGCGAGTGTTCGTCGGTTACTTCTTCAAGAACATTTGGTGTTATGAGGTGACGGGCGTTTGTCAAATTCGGATTGTATCCACCGATAAATGCAGAAGAATCTAAAACGTAGGTTACATCTTTGTTAGAGTTTTCAGAGGTGCTTTTCCGTTTAACGGACATCACAGAGCCCCTAGTTGGTACATAGAATGAGTATCGGTGGATAGCTAACTTTTGAGGGAGGGAGAAAGTTTTGATAATGATTTAAAAAATTTTTGGAGCGTTCGGTAGGTTCGCAGATTTTAACCTTTTACTCTCATGATTTTTTTCCTGTTCATCACGCTCCAATATTCTACTTCTACGCCTTCCTTTAATTTCGAGAGGATATCCTCCTCCTTCGGTTTGGGGAGTTCGAAGGTTTCGTATGTTTCTAAATCCATCAGCATAACATTTTCGCCCACAGATATGACTTGCCCATTCCTTTTATCAATCACTGGTACTTCAACCCTCGCGTCACTAGGGAACACAACATCTTTTTTGGATTCATCGAACAGACTAACTGCCACCAAACGTGTTTTTGCATGGCCGTGTTTTCCTGATTTCGATGTTGTGGTGCTTACAACCTTGTAAGGTTCATCATCAATTAGGAGATACGAGTTGACCTTTAGTTTCGATACTTCAGTAATTTTTTTCGACAACATTTCCACCTACAAGCATTTTATTTTCGAATTACGTAGTATTTACAAAAGGGAAGTTATTTTAATCTATTTCTATTTTTTGTTTGCTTATCTTTTTGGGCAAAGAGATTCGAAGTATACCTCCACGAAACGTCGCTTTTGCTTTTTCGGGGTCCACCCTACTTGGCAGCTTTATTGACTTATGGTAACAATTGAAAGAGATTTCGCGCTGAACGGTTCCCCAGCGTTCGAATCTTACGGGGTGTCTCATCTTCGCGTCGATCTCCAACGAAGTTTCCGTGGCATTAATGCTTATATCTTCCTTATCCACGTAGGGAAGGTCTGCAGTAACGATTATTTCTTCGGGGTACTCTTGGATATCAACGAGAGGAACAAGACAACACTTATCGGGGTCCCAGGAAGGCCTAGTAACGCGAAAAGAGCTTAGAATGGAGTAAAAAGTTTCATCGAATCTCCTCTCAAAATCGGAAATGTACTCCATAAATTGGTCGAAAAGATCTTTTTTCTTTTCAGACATGATTTTCCCTCCTACGAGTACATAGCGGGTAAATCATATTCTTGTGATTTGCCCATAGATTCGAGTTGGGCAGCAGTTCGCTGCATAAGGTCCCTTGTCTTGATACGGATTTCCTCAGCCTTCTCTAAGAGCGCACCAACATCAATATTTGTTCCCAGCACTTTGTTGATAACCTTAATAACCGACGCTGCTGCGCCTGGATCGGGGTAGTTAGGGAAGCTCTGAGCCAGTAAGGCGAGACAAGGTATGTCGAGTTTTACGCAGTCTTTCAAAATGCTAGCGTAAGGTCCCGCCATAATGCCTTCCTCCAATCGTTGGAGTGAAAAATCGTCAACCAGCTTGTCGGCGATTTCATTCGTAGCAACGGTATAAACATCAGGTTCGTCTATAGCTATCCTGTTCGGTACAGGAATCCCTCCGAGAGGCATGACAAGGCTGGTGTTTTTTTCTTTCAACCAATTTGTTATCGCTCGAGAAATAGCATTAACCGCTAGAGGGGGAACGGGAATTTCGGAGAGGAACAGGAGGATATTATCTTTTTGGTAGATTCTGAACGGGTGATAGATTTTACTACCATGCAAGACGAGAATAGGGGGAAACAAATCAGATTCGAGATAGCTTACAACTTTCATATCTAACGATTCTACTAGGTGAGTAGCAGATATCATTCCAACCAAACCAATATCGGGGAGACCGATTAAAAAGTGGGGTTGATCCACCTCTACGGGTACTACTTCTACGATTTCAACGGAATCTTTTAACGCCATAAGCGCCTCACCACACTCAATCCTAATTGGACGCCGACCTCTTAAGAGAAAGGAATTGTGCTGAGTAATATTTTACTCCTACTGTATTTTAGACTTTCCTATCAACGAATAAAAATATTCTGTAAGTAATTTTCCAATGTTAGAATTATTCAACTTGTCTAATCTTCGAGATGTCAAACATAGGTAATTTGAGGAATGTATATCAAGCCAAAATCAAACTATTACCACTTAATTTATAGAAAAAATAGGAAATTCGGAGATAGCGTTGTTTTTTACCTTTAATGGGATTTGGAAGAGAAGATAGCGGGATTATCTAGTTGAGTATTTTGCTAATTTTTCTCTTATTAGTTTGTTTGTGATTTCGGGATCGGCTCTACCTCTCGTTTTGTGCATGACTTGACCAACTAAGTAGTTTATAGCGTTTTGATCAGTTTTGGCATCCTGTACGGCTTTGGGGAATTCCTCAAAGACCTTATCCACAACCGTCTGTATCTGTTCCTTGCTGCTGATTTTTATTAGCTTTTCTTTTTGTATTATTCGTCTAGGGGATTCCCCGCTTCTCACCATCTTGCTTAAAACCGTTTTCGCTATTTTTCCGCTTATTTCCCCCTTATCGATAAGCTTAAGCATATCGGTTAGGTGTTTGGGTCTTATTTTTGCTTCCGAAATTTCGATCCCTAACTCTTTTAGATAGCGGGTTAGGTCAGTCATAATCCAATTGCTAATTTTCTTCGCGTCGGAATATAATTGGCAACATTCTTCAAAAAAATCTGCCAGCGCCTTGGAGCCTGTAAGCACTCCAGCATCATATTCAGGTATGCCATATTCTTTTACTAGGCGTGTTTTCCGAGCGTCTGGGAGTTCTGGCATTTTGGACTGAAGTTCTTTAATCCAGTCTTCGGAGATTTCCACGGGGACCAAATCTGGTTCAGGGAAGTAACGGTAATCACTCTCGGTTTCTTTGGTTCTGAGAGATATTGTTATTCTTCTATTATCGTCCCAATGGCGGGTTTCTTGTTTCACAACTGATCCTCGTCTCAGAAGCTGTTTTTGTCGGATTATCTCGTACTGCAGTGCGCGTTTGACCTCTCGGAAAGAGGAGATATTCTTTATTTCTACTCGTTTACCACCTTGAAGAGAAATGTTTGCATCACACCGCATCGAGCCTTGCAAGTCTCCATTTGAAACACCTAGATGCTCTACGATGGAGCGTAGTTTCTGTAGAAAAAGACGCGCTTCGTCTGCAGAGGTGATATCAGGTTCGGTAACAATTTCTAGTAAGGCAATGCCGGCACGATTATAATCAACCAGAGTGTAAGGAGAACTGTCAATAGTTCCGGGATAATGTAAGCGGGCGGGGTCTTCTTCCAGTTGCAATCGTCTAATCCTAACTCGTTTAACTGTTCCATTGACCTCGAAATCTACCCAACCGCCTATGGATAAGGGAACACCCCCCGCCTTGTCGTATTGGGATATTTGGAAATTTTTAGGCATATCAACGTAAAAATAATTTTTGCGGTAAAATACGGTGCGGGAAGAAATCTGGGAATTCAGAGCGAGCGCAACCATAATCGCCAAATCAACGGCTCTCTTATTCAGGACCGGTAGTGACCCTGGAAGGCCCAGGCATACGGGGCATACAAAGGTGTTTGGAGCCTTGCCGCGGTAATCTGCCGAGCAGCCACAGAAAAGTTTGGTGTTTAATGCTGTTAACTGAATGTGTATCTCTAACCCTATTTTGATTTCAAATTTTTCAAGAGGTGTTGCTTTTTGTATGCTGGCCAATCTCTTCACCTGTGGAAACGGATACGTTGCCATGCTATCTCTTTATTAGAATTTTAAATTAAGGATTTTATTTTAGAAATTTTTCCTAAATTTTTGGTTTTTCTTTGTGATGCGAAGTGTTTTGCTCATAGGTGTAAGCTATCCGTAATATGGTTTCTTCATCAAATAAGCGTCCAATGATCTGCATGCCTACTGGTAAATTATTTACGAAGCCACAGGGTATTGAAATGGAAGGTAACCCTGCCAGATTTATTGGAACGGTGTCTATATCACACATATACATGCTGAGGGGATTTTCAATTTTTTCACCTATCTTGAAGGGGAGAGTCGGCATCGTGGGAGCTATTAGAGCTAAATTTTTTGATAGGGCATTTTCGAAATCCTGTTTTATCAGAGTTCTAATTTTGAGGGCTTTGAGGTAGTACTTGTCGTAGTATCCTGCAGAGAGTGCGAATGTTCCCAAAATTATGCGGCGTTTAACTTCGGTGCCGAAGCCTTTTTGACGAGTTATTCCGAAGACCTCGTTCCAATCAGCTCCACTTTTCTCTGCACGGTAACCGTAGCGCACACCATCAAATCTAGCTAAGTTTGAACTCGCCTCGGACATGGCTATGATATAGTAGGTGGGGATTGAATACACGATGTGGGGCATAGAAACTTCGTGGTAGCTAGCACCTAAATCCTCAAGTTTGTGGATCGCATCCCAAACACATTTTTCGACGGACTTCTCTGTGCCCTCACCAAAAAACTCCACAGGAACCCCAAGCTTGATGCCTTTGATATCGTCGACCAAAGCATTCATGTAATTTTTCTTTCGGAAAGGCGCTGAAGTGCCATCGTGGGGGTCATTTCCGCTGATTACGCTAAGCAGCAATGCACAGTCTGTAACATCCTTGGTCATCGGACCTATCTGCTCTAAACTATTGGCATACGCCACCAGCCCATAGCGACTTACTAGTCCATAGGTCGGTTTTAGCCCGACGACCGAACAGAAACTCGCTGGGCAACGAACCGAACCGCCTGTGTCGCTACCGAGGGCTAACACCGTTTCATCCGCCGCCAAGGCAGCCGCACTGCCTCCAGAGGATCCTCCTGGAACACGGTCTAACGCCCAAGGATTGCGGGAACAGCCGAAGAAACTATTCTCTGTGGAGGACCCCATAGCGAATTCATCCATGTTAGTTTTGCCGATGACTATTCCACCCTCCTCTTTGATGCGTGTGATCACTGTCGCATCGAAAGGAGGAATATAATTTTCAAGCATTTTTGAACCGCAGGTTGTGGGCATCCCCTTCGTGGATATTACATCTTTGACTGCTATAGGGATTCCAGCCAGCTTTCCAACAGTTTCGCCTCTCTTAATCCGCTTATCAATCTCCTTTGCAACCTCCAGAGCCGAGTCCCGGAATAATGAGATATACGCGTTTATTTTCGATTCAACCTCGTCTATGCGGTCAAAAACAGAGTTTATTATCTCTTCTGAGGTGATCTCTTGGTTGTCTATCATTTCTTTGAGCTCGTGGCAGGTTAATTCGTTATAATTCATCATTGTGATTCACTCTGCGGATAGGTAAGAAGAGTTTTAGAGAATTTTTGGGGCTTTTATATATGAATCCTCCTTTTGTGGAGTGTTTTTAAGCGCGTCTTTCCTCGATAAGGAGGGGACAACCTTGTCTTCTCTCATTACGTTCACTAGGTCTATGACGTGAAAAGTAGGCTTAATTTTCGATGTATCTATTTCATCTATTTTCTTGAAGTAGTCTAGTATTTCATTCAGTTGCCCTGTGAAAACTCTTTTTTCATTTTCGGTTAGCTCTATTCTTGCGAGCCAAGCAACGTGCTCAATTTGTTCCTGCGAGATGGTCTTGTACTTGGCCATTTCAATCAACAGACCGGTTAATTGTGGATACTAAAAATACGTGAATAGGAAGGGAATTTAAAGCTTCTTGCTTTTCTCCACCAGTTTTGCACGTTGAACATCTAAATATCCGCCGTCTCCCTCCCAAATCTTCTCTGATTTAACTATCTTTATCGTCTTTTTGAAGAATGGAGCGTCTAGTACCAATGTTTCATATTCTCCCCCCTCACCCGCTAAATCAATACCATATCGTTTATTTAACTGTATAAGCTCTCGGAGCGCGGCCTCATCTAATCTACGCCCTAACCAATTTTTATTAAAACCTAGAGCGTACACTCCGGAAAAGATTATGTTAAAATTAAGGCGTATCATGCTTTCAATTATCAGTATCGGATCTTTATGCCAAAGGGGTGTGATGTTGCGAAGCCCCAATTTTTTCGAAACAAGGTCTAAACGTGAGCGCTGATACTCGCTGGCAACCGCCCCAGAAACTATGCCGTCTGTATCCAGTGTTTGTAAAACAGATATTAGGTCTTCGATTTCTTCCTCCTTAACACCCGAGGAATACCGTGTAATATGGGGAAGATCTGCGGCTTTAGCTTGAAGTTCCGTTAGCTCAACATTAGGCACATGGTACATATAGCTATCAGGTCTCCGGGGAAAAATGGATACCAAAGCTTTAATGTTGTAGGAACGCTCAATACACCATTGAATAACGTAGCTTGAATCCTTTCCTCCGCTAAATAGCACCGCTACATTCAATTGTCTATCACCATATGAAAGGAGAATAACATGATTCTTTTAAAAAGTATTTAAGTAGGGGGCCCTGCATGCTGGTTTATGCGTATAATTACGCAAAACCTACTTTGAGTTAAAGAGTTCAAGAAACATATTTTTTGATAGTATGCAAAACTCTGTGTGGCGGAGATGTTCAAACGAAATGCCTATAACTAAACAAAACTTAACTATGTGTATAAAGGTTGTCACTACTGGATGAAGTAGTTAAAGAATCGATGTGGTATCTTGGTTATAAGGATTGTGAGGTAGATGGTCTTAGAAAAGCTGGGCGAAGGCTTAAGGAATGCAATAAATAAGATTCTGCGTTCAAACGTTGCGGATAAAGCAGCTGTGGAGGAGCTAACTAGGGAGCTTCAAAGAGCGCTGCTGACATCCGATGTAAATGTTGAATTGGTTTTTGAGATAAGTGAGAGGATTCGGAAGAGAGCTCTTGATGAGACTCTCCCCCCAGGTATAAGTAGGAGAGAACACATTGTTAAAATAGTTTACGATGAGCTGACTAATATTTTGGGAAGAAAAGCGTATCCCCTCGAGATAAAACCAGGAAAAACAAACATCATCATGCTTGTGGGGATTCAGGGTTCTGGTAAAACTACAACAGTTGCCAAACTCGCGAGGTATCTTAGTAAGAGAGGAATCAAGACGGGGGTAGTTTGCGCAGATACGTTCCGCCCCGGCGCTTATGAACAACTTTACCAACTGGTAAGTGAGTTAAACATTCCATTTTACGGGGATCAAAAAAGCAAAAACAGTGTAGCAGTCGCCAAGAAGGGGATTGAAAAACTTCAAAAGTTGGGATGCGAAGCGATAATCGTCGATACCTCCGGGAGACATAAGGAAGAAAAGGGATTAATGAAAGAAATGCAAGACATAGCAAAAGCCATTCATCCTCAAGAGATTATACTGGTGGTGGATGGAACTCTCGGACAGCAGGCATCCGTCCAGGCGCAGGCGTTTAAACAGGCCACTGATGTCGGATCAATAATTGTTACCAAGCTGGATGGATCCGCACGTGGAGGTGGGGCGCTCTCAGCCGTAGCTGCCACAGGAGCTCCTATCAAGTTCATAGGCACTGGTGAAAAAATCGAAGATATTGAAAGTTTTAATCCTACCGGATTCGTCGGGCGATTGCTTGGAATGGGGGATCTACAGAGTCTATTAGAAAAAGTTAGAGAAGCGGAGTTGAGTACAGATAAGGATGCAGCTATGGCCTTTTTGAGTGGACGATTTACGCTGAAGGATTTCTATAATTCCATGGAACAGTTAAGAAAGATGGGGCCTATCAGCAAAGTTTTAGAGTTGCTAGGGGTTGGCGCCAAAATTCCCAAAGAATTGAAGGATGTGGCTGAGGACAAAATGGGTTATTGGAAGGTAATGCTGCAGTCTATGACTAAGGAGGAGTTGGTTAACCCGAAGATAATTGACCGTTCTAGAATTATTCGAATCGCCAGGGGTTCTGGTACACAACCTAAAGAGGTTAAAGAGTTGATTGATCAGTATTTTGTCGCCAAAAAAATGGCTAAAATGATGGGAAAGCGTAGGATGCGTGGAAAACACGGCATGCAGATTCCAGCAGGTATAACTCCAGAGCAGATAAGAAAATGGAAAGGAAAACTGGCATGAGATACTTCAGTATCCTAGTGGAGGGTATCCCCAGAATTGAACTGAAACAACTCAACCGAGGATTCGTCGATCAAACTGTTTCAGCGCTCAGCGCGTGTATAAGAGCCGCCTTCTTTCTCTCTGGGGAAATCAGGCGAAACACCGTAGTTTACATTTTAGTTAAGAGGGAGGGATACACGTTCAAACTAGTTGGCAGTGAGTTGAAATATTTGGGCCCAGACACAAGATCTATTGCCATATTACTAATGAGGACGCAGAGGGAGCTAAATAAGCTAAATAAAAGGAGAGAGATTAGGTCTAGGCGGGGGGTTTACATATGCGAAAACAGCGATATGGTAGAAACGTTAAGGAGGATAACCACCAATCAGATAATATTTCCAACCACGAGTGGGGAGGCAATTGAAAAAATAAAGCTTGGGAGGAATGTTAACGTAATTATCCCAATTCGATACCCGTTTACTATTTCTGAGAGGAATAAGCTGTTTGGGCAAGGATATAAGGGTGTATTTTTCAGGGATATCTACACAGTTGATAATTTCATTGTTATGGTTCATAACAGGCTGGATTCCTTGTGGAGTAATGATAGCGATGGAGATAATTGATCAGGCAATAAACATTCTGAAAGAGTACAAGATTTGTGATAATTGTCTTGGGCGACAATTTGCTTTGCTGGGCACAAGAGCAGATAATGCGGAAAGAGGACGGTCAATAAAGATGGTGTTGACGCTCATTGGCCATAGCCTTCTCGCGAGTGATAAGGAGAGGGGGGAGGAGTTGCTGAGAATTGTGGCGGTCAACGGTTTTTTCATCCCCGCTTTGGAAACACTTCGAAAAATGGGTTTTAAACCTAGCGTAGAGGGAAAGTGTGAAATTTGCGAGAATATTTTTTCTAAGAAAGAGGAGATTGCAAGAAAAATCGCTTTAGAATTGGAGGAATATGATTTTAACAACTTTCTTATAGGATCAAGGGTTCCCTCCAGAATCGCTGAAAAAGAGGATGTGTTAAGATCGAAGTTTAAGGTTAATACGGGGGAAGCGTTAAAAGCGGAAATTAACCGTGAAATTGGCAAAGTAGTGACAGCGTTGACTGGTAAGAGGGTGGAGTTTAACAGGCCGGATATACTCGTAGTTTTGAATATAGAAGATTTATCTACATCAATTGAGGTGAATCCGCTCTATATTTCGGGGAGATACTTGAAACTTGTTAGAGGCATTCCTCAGACTAAATGGCCATGCCGAGAATGCAGGGGGGAGGGATGCGAGAGGTGTAACGGCACAGGGAAAATGTATCAAGAATCAGTGGAAGAGATAATCGCTGAACCCGCATTGGAAATAACCGAAGGGGAAGAGACAAAATTTCACGGAGCGGGAAGAGAAGACATTGACGCCAGAATGCTAGGAAACGGACGGCAGTTCGTCTTAGAAATCAAAAACCCAAAAAAGAGGCGCATCGATTTAAAAGAATTGGAAAACATGATCAACACGCGCGCTGAAGGAAAGGTAATGGTAAAGAATCTTAAATTTTCAAACAAGGAAGAGGTTAGGCGAATCAAAGCTTTGTCTCAAACATCTAGCAAAACATACAGAGCCTTAGTAGAGTTAAAGGACCCGGTACCCATAGAAAAGCTGGAATTCCTGAAAACAAAACTTACAGGGGAAACCATTCATCAACGCACCCCAGCGAGAGTATCCCACCGGAGAGCCAACCTAGTTAGAACAAAAAAGGTTTTCAAAGTAGATTACAAAGTATTAGACTCGAACAAATTAGAGCTAATCATCGAGTGTCAAGGAGGCCTATACATTAAAGAACTCGTTTCTGGTGATGAAGGGCGTACAGAACCAAGTGTATCTTCTATATTAGGGACAGAGGCAAAGTGTTTAGAATTGGACGTAATTAAAGTTGATGAAAACCAGTAACCCACCACCTATCAGAGAGAAAAGAAAAATGATAAGTTTACTTAACAAGAGCAGTTGAGGTTATACAAATGGAGATAAAAAGAATTGAAATAGAAGAACACATGAGTGTCTTAGATCTGGTTAGAGAGATGGGTGAATCGGGGGTTTTCTGCGCGGGCCGCTTAGCAAGAGCGGTGGACATATTTGTTGAGATGGTTAAGGACCCTGATGTCAAAGTTTTTCTGGGACTTGCGGGCGCCTTGGTACCAGCAGGGTTGGGGGGGCTGTTCGCCGATTTAATTCGTGAAGGTTTTGTGGATGTCATTGTTAGCACCGGAGCAAACATAACACATGATATTATCGAGGCTTTTGGTGAACACCACCGAAAAGGAATAAGGGGAGATGATTCGGAGCTTAGGGAACGAGGGATAAATCGCATTTATGATGCCTTTCTTCCTGATGAGGCGTTCATTAAGTTTGAAAAGCAGATTCAACAAATTTTCAGCGATATAGATGTAGAAAAAAGAAAAAAGGGTATTACGGTGTCTGAGCTCATAAATGAAATCGGGAGCAGGTTAAAGGATACAAACTCCTTCGTGAAGGCTGCAGCGGATAGGGGGATCCCGATATTTTGCCCTGCAGTAACAGACTCTATTCTTGGGCTCCAAGCATGGCTTTTTTCGCAGCTAAATCCGCTGAGAATAGACGTACTGGAGGATTTGCATAGAATTATCAACATAGCGTATGAAAGCAAAAAGAGCGGCGCCATTATCCTAGGCGGGGGCGTTCCAAAGAATCACATTTTACAAACCATGCTTATTACAGGTAGAGGCTTTGATTACGCCATTCAAATCACCCTTGACAGGCAAGAGTCTGGAGGACTGAGTGGAGCGTCTCTAAGTGAAGCAAAATCGTGGGGTAAGCTGAAAAGCGATGCGAGAAGCGTCGATGTAATAGCGGATGTTACAATAGCCTTTCCGATTATTGTAGCTGCTGCTAAACAGAAACTCAAGCAGTGAAACTTATTTTTTATGGATAATGCCAAGGTGTGAACATAGTTTCGGGTTTTTCTGCTTTTTTATTGATTCGTTCCTTTGGGCGGGTAAGATGGCGGTGTGCTCTAGGAGGGGGTAAATACAATTTTTCGGATAAGTTTCTGGGTAGTTCTAAAGTTGATTTTTCGATTTTTCTTAGTTTTAATCCGCATTTCTTGCATTTAAACCCCTTATCTTTACCAGCGGATGTCATCCTCTTTCCGCATTCTGGACATTTGGGATTAAACTTTACTATAAGAGGGGCTAATTTGAGAATTTCTAGTTTCTCCAGATTGATGGTAATGGGATGGAGGGAAGATGCGGGGCGAACACCGCCATAGACTCGAATCTGATCGCCGGGAATCAGGCTTTTTACCACCTCTCGGAATTTACCTGTCGGCTCATATGCTGCGCAGTCAATTTTTCCTGTGTGATCTTTAATCTGTATGATTACGTGCCCTCCGGGAATTGTTTTTGGTTTGCTGGAGACCTCGCCGTTTAGTATTACGGATAGGTATGGTCTCACCCGGGAAATACTGGGTAGAAATTGTAAATGCATATCTGTGCCTTGATTGGTTCTGAAAATTAACCATCTTTCAATTGGTTCGAGTGAGGTAATCATTCTGTGTGCTTTGTAAACTATTTCTGCGGAGTTTCCTCTAACACCGTAAAGGATAGGGTCAGGTCCATGTGGGGTGATCAATATGCGCTCATTATCTAAATTGCAGAACGTGTTTGGAGAGGTCGCTAGGTTCATTTTTTTCACAGAGGCGGCGTCTATTGCGCGTGGTTTGCCGTAATTTTCGGGGGTTCTGTAAGTTATCAGTTCATACGTGTGGTCATCTTCTAGAAGTGTACCCACAGCAGCCAACGCGCCGATAATGCCTCTTTTGTTTTTGAAAGTGTGGATTTCCGCGCCCACAGCCTTAGCCGTTTTTATGGCTTTATCAACTATTACGATATCGCGTATCGCCTTTTTGGAGAATTTTCTCAGCTTATCGGGTATGATTTTTCCTTCGTAAAACACAATACCGGGATTTGTGTTTTTAAAGGTTAGTTCCGCTCCCTCTTCTATTATTTTTAAAACAGTTTGCTTAACCTTATTTTCTAAGTCGTCGTCAATATCTATTCTTAAACAAAGAGCAGCGTTTCCTCTGGTTCGGAAAGGCACATTGGGATTTAAACGTATTAACAGGGGGTAATCAACAAAAGTCACATTCAGAGATAAGAGGGCTTCCACTAATTTTGCACATAGATATGTTGTGCAGCCTCCATAGGGAGCGTCGGTATCGTCGAATCCTATGTTTAGAAGAGTCACTCAAAAGCGCCCCTTGGAATAACAGCTTAAACAGATTGTTTCTTCGTTTATCTTCAAACTACAATCCTCGCAAACTATTAGACCGCAGATATTGCATGCACGGTCGGATAGTCGTTTTTTACAATTTGTGCACAACAATTCGGTGCAGATAACGCAGATGTCTCCAAGAATGCAGCCCCTACAAACCAGTCTGTTACACAAAGGGCATTCGTTGTATGCTTGTTTCTCTTCACAGATTTCACAGATTTCCGGGCGAGTCATTTTCCTCCTTACCAAGGGTTGTTAACACTTCTTAAATCTTTTATCAACAGAGAGTATTGATTGGATACGTTAACAAGTTGTCCCCTGTTTAAGCAGATTGGTAAAGAAATAAAAGGATGAATGGGCTTCCCATAGGATAGTGAAGCTTGTCGGAATTTAAAAAAGAAAGGTAATAATTTTTTTAACTTCCTTCCTCAGCTACAATAAGAGTGAGTGTTGAAACAACGCCCTCTATTTTTCTAATCTGCCAGATAATGGTTTGTTTCAGATTTTCCATCGACTCGGTTTGAATTTTTGCAAGAATATCGTACACCCCGTACAGAATGTATGCTTCTTCTATGCCCTCAATTTTGGTGACCTCTTGAAGAACCTTTTCCTCGTTAGCGGGCTCGGTGTTAATTAAAACAAAGGCTATAGGCATACCACCACCACAAAAATTTGTTTCGTATAATATTTAATTACACCAAAGTACTTATCTTTAATCCAAGTAGTAAACAAAGTATAGTATATGGACGAACTCCCAGAGAAGGAAATTCTAACCGAAACAAATCCATAGTTGCTATTTTCTGAAAATTTACTCACGCTTTTAGGAATACTTACCCAGTGATGGAAAAGATGAAGCTGTACTTGTATAATGCTAAACAATGCGCCCCACATCTTTGTACCGGTCTAAGACTGGTTAGGTACGGTAAGGTGAGATTAATACGCCGTTTATCAGAAATTCCAAGGGGTAGTGTGATACTAGATCCCTTCGCTCTGAAGGCGCTATCCCCACAAGATAGCAAATACATTGCAAAAGGAGGGCTTACGGTTATAGACTGCTCATGGAATCTAGCTGAGGAAATTTTTAAACGAGTGAGGGGAATAAGACGCGCGTTACCATACTTGATAGCTGCGAATCCAATAAATTATGGTAAACCAACAAAACTAAGTAGCGCCGAAGCTCTGGCTGCTGCCCTTTATATCACGAACAGAAAGGAAAAAGCAAGAGAAATTCTTAGCCTTTTTAAGTGGGGATTAAACTTCATTAGACTTAATGAAAATCTTTTAGAAGACTATTCAAAAGCAGCAGATAGTGCAGATATAATTAGGATTCAAAAGCAGTACATGTTCGAAGAGGGAAAATATTGGGATACGTAAACCTAGGAGTACGGGGGAGGTATGCTTAAGTTACGGTTTCAAAGGGGGTATGTAATTAGTTGGGCATTTTGAGAACCAGAATGTGGGGGTGATGTGCAGAGAGTAATCCATCTTCTGTTCAGAGATCGATGTTACCATTCGATCTCTTGACGGCATTCAGCTTAGCGTCCTACCCGCCGCCTCTTGTGGGGATCATCGGCAGCCTATTTGGACTTGCATCCTCGAGGCTGGCCGTTTCAACACTCCCATCCGAGTCCTCTGCGGTTTTCTGTAGAGGAATTTCTACAGGTTTACAAGTTTAATCCGCATCATGGTCATCTCTCAGATGGATGTATCGTTTGCAGTCCTCTTTTGAAAGGATTTCTGCTCCATTGCCAGGCTTCTCAGCCTGCACTTTGCAGTGCTCGAGCCCCACATGATGGATGGATTTCCTCAGCGCCAAAAGGCACCGGCAGCCGTCCTTCTGCTCATCACCCTTAACTAAATATCGCTCTAAAAAATATAAAAATATCTGATAGAACAATTCTTGCGGAATCCTGGTAGACGGTGCCTGCGACGGGTTTCTAGTGCTGGGTTTCAGAATTTATGTTTAAGGGAAATATATGGACTACTAAAACCTACCCGAATACAAACTGACTCAAAACAATAGGTAACAATTCGGAGGTTTGCCAGGCTAAAGAATGTGTGAGTGGGCGCATCCGGAATTGAACCGGAGACCTCCGCGTCGTAAGCGCGGCATCATAACCACTAGACCATGCGCCCGGGTTTTGCCCTACATATGAGGATACATTAGGGGCTATCTTTATTTTTTGCCTTTGGAAATAAAAGTTTTTCCAGTCATCAAGTTGTGGATTCAGTGGCAGCTATATCACATCGTAAGTCTCCTGAAAAAATCCATAGATGCTAGTAGGGGGCGGGGAATACCATCCCATATTCTCAATTCGAATCCGGCTCCGCATCATCATTCCCTGAACTAACGGAGGTGATCATGCGCAAAGCACCTTCAGTTTTTAGATGATCGCTAATCCTGTAGGTTCATTACCGGGCAGAAACTTAGAGGAAAATGGTAATTTTCACACATCTGCTAGGTAAATGAAAAACTATG
>JAUQYY010000157.1 GCA_030587505.1 Candidatus Sigynarchaeota archaeon | reverse complement strand
ACATCCAGTGCCTTTATTGTTTCTCGCACGGATGCCTCTCTCAACTCACCGTAGAAATTGCAGATATCGACAAGGGAGGGCGTGTGGACGAGTTTGACAAGGCTGTAGGTTGAAAAAACGTCCAAGAGCTGACTCCTCTTGGCCAGAATCTGCTCGGGTGTTGAGAGGGGATACTCAAAGGCGAGTTCAAAACCGTCGAAGCCTTTCTCTCCTGCGAATCTAACCTCTTCCAGAGGGTCCCTGAGCGGACTGTTCATCATACAAATTTTCACGTAGACACCCTTTTAACAGTCGAATGACACATGATTTGAAGGACATCAAGTTCCAATGGTTCCCCACATGTGGTAACCGTTGGGCTAGTGGATTTTGTTTAAGCAGCAACACTCTGTTACTCCAGCTGGGAAAACATGTGGAGATTTTAGGCAAGAAAAAGGGGAGGAGAAGACTGCTGGTGCAATTCCGCTTAGGATTCTTTTTGGAGTTCCGGAAGCAGTTTTTCAATGTAGTCCAGTGATTCCGGATTGCTCAGAGCGTCTCTGTTTGTGACCGCCTTGCCCTGCAGCATTTTTGAAATCGCAATTTCAACCTTCTTCCCGCTAAAGGTGTAGGGTACGTCGGGTACCTCCATAATCACAGCTGGAACGTGTCTGGGCGAAGCGTTTTCACGTAAGGTCCTTTTGATCTTTTCCTTCAGCTCATCTGTCAGCTTGTATCCCGGTGCGAGTTTGACGAATAGTACAATTCGCTGGTCTCCCTTCCAGGGCTGACCCACAGCCACGCTATCCTCAATCTCTTCTAGCTCCTCCACAACGTTGTATATCTCCGCTGTTCCTATGCGTATCCCTGATGGCTTTAGGACAGCGTCTGAACGACCGTAGAATGTTACCCCACCGGTATCACTGTGAATAACTATGTAGTCGCCGTGTCTCCACACGTTCTTATCGGGGTAAAACTCGAAGTACGCTGCCCTGTACTTCTCGTTGTTTGGATCATTCCAGAAGTAGAGTGGCATTGAGGGAGCGGGGGCTTCACACACGAGTTCTCCTTGCTGATCGTAAACAGGGTTACCCTCCTCATCGTAAGCCTTCACCTTCATACCCAGGGCCCTGTACTGGCACTCACCCGCGTAAACCGGGAGTGTGGGGCTTCCAATAATAAAGCAACCATTAATGTCCGTCCCACCAGAGATAGAGTTCAGGTGTACATCCTCTTTGACCTCTTTGTAAACCCACTCAAATCCCTCAGCGGAAAGGGGTGAACCGGTCTGAGATATCTGCCTCAGTGATGACAGGTCGTAGTCTTTTCCCGGTTTGACCCCCTGGCCTCTAACATAGTTAAGGTAGCTGGCGCTGCATCCAAAGATGGTTATTTTTTCGTCCTGAATCATCTTCCACATAGCACCGGGATCCGGACAGTTAGGATTACCATCGTACAGCACGATGGTTACGCCAACCCCGAGAGAGCTGAGCAGCCAGTTCCACATCATCCAGCTGCAGCTCGTGATGTACATTATCGTGTCTTTCCGCCTGAGGTCGGTGTTGAGTATTAGCTCCTTCAGGTGATTGATAAGGACTCCACCCGCACCCTGAACCATACACTTCGGCTTGCCAGTGGTTCCAGAGGAGAACATAATGAACACTGGATGGTCGAAGGGAAGCTGTTCGAAACGGATTTCGGGCTGTTCTTCCGGAGAGATAAAATCGTACCAATGAACCGCGTTCGGGATGCCGCTGATATCCGGCTTGTCTCCCAGGTAAGATGCTACAACCACTTTTTCTAGCGTGGGAATATTCTTGGCGACCTCCTCAGCCTTGGACAGAGCGTCGAAGGACGAACCCTTGTAGTAGTAACCATCCACGGTGAAAAGAACCTTTGGTTCAATCTGGCCGAAGCGATCCAGAGTGGCTCGAGCCGCCAGTTCGGCCCCACAGGAAGCCCAAGTTGCCCCGACACTTGTGGCCGCGAGCATCGCGATTGCCGTCTCCATCATGTTGGGCATGTAGGCGCACACGCGGTCCCCCGGAGAGACCCCTATCTCCCGAAGCGACTTTGCTAGACGCGCAACATTGTTGTACAGCTCGGCGTATGTCATCCTTCCCCTTGTCTGGGTTTCCCCAATGAATTTGAAGGCCAACTGGTCGTCCCTGTACCTCAGGAGGTTCTCAGCGAAGTTCAGTCTCGCACCGATGAACCACTTCGCCCCCGGAAACTTGCTCAGGTCATCAACAACCTTGTCGTATCCACGGGAGGCTTTTATGCCAACGAAATCCCATACCGCTGCCCAGAAGTCGGGAATACTCTCAACAGACCACTCGTACAGTTGGGCGTAGGTGTTGATTTCGAGGCCGTACTCCTTGTTGACGAAGTCAATGAAGCGTGTCATGTTGGCTTGCTTTATGATTTCCTCGGATGGCTGCCAGAGTGGTTTTTTCATGCCTATACCTCCTCGGATTTCTTTTGGTGATTTGGTATGTTTGGTTTTGTGGAATTTTGTTCTCCACTTTCGTACTCGTTATTATACTTTTTTAAAGTTTTGAGGGTGAATTCTTTATTAAACTTTACTATTTTTGTTGGATTTTTCCGAATTTCGGAAAAGAATTTACTGAAGTTTTAGGTATTTAATATAATTATAAGTATA
>JAUQYY010000122.1 GCA_030587505.1 Candidatus Sigynarchaeota archaeon | reverse complement strand
GATCGAAGAAATAATGTACAGGGAAATAGACGTCTTCCTCAACATTGAACGATTCTTAGAGGCTTAAACACATGGGAGAAGTTAAAAAGAAGAAAAAGGGTGAGTGTCTCTATGTGCAAAGACAAAACGATTGCGAAGTATCATGTCTTCTGCTCTGTTTACTGCCTTGACTCTACGTTTTCCAGGTAGGCGATTCCTCTTGGGGTTAGCCTGTAGTCTTCACCCGTTTTCTCAACGTAGAGCGCCTGTTCGAGCATGGAAAGGTGGAATTTTGCCTGGCCTTCATTCAGCCCGAAGCGGCTTTTGATCTCATCCAGGGTTTTGGTGTCGTAGCCGATGAACCTCAGGATCTCCCTTCTGGTTCCGTGCTGCAGCGCTCTCAAACCAAGCCTGTGGTCCTCCTTAGGGTCAAACACTTTCCCCTCTCTTTCAAGTTTCCTCAACCACTCCTGCTTTCTCATGAGTAGGTTCTCTCTGTCCATTTGTATGCACCCCCTCAACATCACTCTTTCAAGGTGTGTGAAGAGGAGACTGCTCGGGAAACATTCCTTTCTTCTTTCGGATTTGAATGCTACTTCTGGCTTGGGGTGTTCATGGACTCTCTCGGTTAAATTTGGTCTGGCTCCGGACAATTAATTCCGTTTCCAACTTTCAGAACCTGATACAATAATATTTTTTTCGGAAATAGTAATACCAAAGAACCTTTAAATAATTTTCCAGCAAGACACGAAACGCAAAAAACACAGTACATAAAAGGCAACTCAGCATTCCCGGTCAACCCTTACCCCTTCCCAGCACGGGATTCATTTCGATTCTAGAGACAGCTCCTTTCAAACTCCAGGCTTAATTACAGGTTTCTTATACCGGGGGAGAGTGAAAGTTACGTACTGGAAAGTTTCCATGGTTGCGTATTCTGAGTTTCTGCGCCAGTTAATCCACGCTTTTCAAGTTAGATCTACCACCTCGTACTCGACGGGCTTCTCACTAGTAATTTTGATGGATTGGGTAACTCTCTTCCCGCGAGGCAAAAACCACCCTCTCCTCTTCTCTCTCAGCCTATAGATCCTTGTCTTTTTCGATTTGATTTCTTCAACTACACCTAAAAGTTTTAGTGCAGACAGATACGCTTTACAGGTTTCCCAACCGATTCCCGAACTTTTCGCAAGTTCATTCGCCGTCGCAGGGCCATCATATAGCCTAGCAATGATTGACCTTACAACCTCGACCCTCACTCCTAACATCTCCAATTATGGCAAGTTTTCAAAAAATAAACGGAATCCAGAAATTAAAACATTAACTAATCATCTCAAAGATGTAACGTTCGAGAAGCAGCTTGACAGCAGCCTCTCTCATACGACGATAATCTCCGCTTTCCCCTCAGTTACTCTTCTCCCCTCCTGGTTCTCCACCCAGAATTCGCATTCCAAGATTTTCTCACCGTTTTGGACGCGTTTTCGTTTCACAACTCCCCTGTTGACTATTTCGTCTCCAATATAGATGGGAGATATGTATCTGATTTCCACCCTCTTAACACAGTTTGGATCCTTGAGCCAGTCGGCGAACATTTTTGGAATGAAGGAGTAGGTGTAGACTCCCGCAACCACAATTGTTCGGAAACCCAAACTCTTCGCGTAACTCTCGTCAAAGTGCAGGGGGTTTATCTCCTTTACCATCCGAGAGTACTCAGAGTATTTTTTCCTATCCATTTTCACTCTGAGAGGGGGAACCTCATCCCCCTCATGGACATCTTCAAATCTCACACTTTCTCCGCTCAAGCCAAGACACCCTCTTCTAAATTTTCATGAAGAACGTGTGCCTATCGTAGGCCATCTCTTCTCCTGCCTCACTGGACACAATAGCCCTGAGGACCCAGACATAGTAGTCTCCCTTTCTTCCCCTTTTCTCTCTGAGACTCTCGCTCTCCAAACGAAGCACGTAGCTTTCCCCCACGAGTAGGGGTTTCAAGTAAACAACTTCCGACTCTGTGTGAATCACGCCCCGAACCAGCCCGCTGAATAGCTTTTCAGCTCCCACGATGAAAAGCTCTTCGACTGGAGGCGAGAGCAGGGTTAGGAGATACGACTGGGGAACAAGCGCACCCGGATAACCGAGCTTCCTCGCAGCGTCGTCGTCAAAATAGACGGGATTATCCTCACCTATCAGTTCGCAGAACCGTCTAACCGAGGCCGCATCGGGCCTGATTCTCTTCGATCCAACCTCTTCGAGGACGCTGTCAATCACGTGTCTAAGCCTTCTTAGCCTATCAGCCGTTTCTTCGGTCAACGTATTTCTCCCCTTTCTTGTAAATGGATTCTCGAGTTCTAGAATTGTAGCGTTTTAAACCTCTTAAAATTTTGCTCTCCGAACGGAGAAATCAACGAAAAGCAGGTTTTTCGGTGTTCTCTCACCTTCGCGGCTTTGTTTTCCGAACCGTACTAGCTCCGAAGCAGGTCTCTTACTATCCTCTTGAATTCCTCTAGAAAAACAAAATCTTTTTGTAGAACACTGTAAACCTCCTTCAAATTTAGTTTCCAGTAACCGTGAACTAGTACGTTTCGAAATCCCGCGAGGTCCGAGAGGTCGTCTGCCAGACTGGGTGGTATTATGTTTGAGTCAGCTAATATTTCGAATGACTCCCTGTAGGTTGAAGGCTTTTTCAACCCCTTGTCTGCGATTAATGTGGTTTGCCAGATCTATCGCTGCTTGGATAGAAGTTAGCATAGCGTAGAGAACCATGTTCCTCTTGTCTCTTTGCTTTAAGTCTTCTGGAGTGATTTCCCTGTATCGTTTCCAGTCCTCTAGCGACTCGTTTAATTCTTCTAAGTGTTGAATTATTCCCTCTTCATCCATTTTATATCCTCGCCAGAAACTCCTTGTTCAACCAGTCCAGGGTTTCCTTGTAGTCAAGATAGGCTGAAATAACCCGAGCCTCATACCTTACTCGCTTAACATCCTCCCTGGAGAAAACAAGCTTTCCGCTCCTTATCACTTCGAACTGAAAGGCGATGGGTGCATTGTTGAGAGGAGTCACGTCAAACTCGAACCGGGGCTTCACACGCCTTTC
>JAUQYY010000112.1 GCA_030587505.1 Candidatus Sigynarchaeota archaeon | reverse complement strand
ATAAATTGATCGGAGGATACATGAGCAAGATTCTGAGGATAGACCTATCCAGGAAGAAGATATCCGAGGAGAAGCCGGAGAAGGGCTGGGCGATCAAATACATTGGCGGGAGGGGGTGGGGCGCAAGAAAGGTCTGGGACGAGGTGGGAGTGAACGTCGACCCTCTGGGTCCTGAAAACCTGCTCTTTTTCGCATCCGGTCCGCTCACCGGCCTTCTGGTTCCCTCAGCGGGAAAATTGTCCATAGTTTCCATCTCTCCCGCAACCGGAATCTACGCGGACAGCAACGTGGGGGGCGCCTTCGGAGCGGAGCTAAAGCAGGCCGGCTACGACGCCATAGCAATAAAGGGAGTTTCCGAAAAACCCGTGTATATCATGATTGACGACGGCGACGTGGAGCTGAGAGACGCAAAGGATTACTGGGGGTTGGGAGCCCTCGCCACCGAGGAGCGGTTGAAAAAGGATCTGGGGGACAACAGCATTCACGTGGCTTCCATCGGCCCAGCTGGAGAGAACCTGGTGAAGTTCGCGTGTATAACATCCGACTGGGGGAGAAACGCTGGGCGGACAGGAATGGGAGCGGTGATGGGTGCGAAGAGGGTGAAGGCGATTGTGGTTAGGGGGTTCAGGGACATACCGGTGGCGGACGTGGACAGGTTGATGGAAATCGCGGACAGGGCGTATGGATTCATTCAGGAGAACGAGTTCCTGGACATTTGGCAGAGGCAGGGAACACTGCAGGTCATCGACTGGGCCAACGAGAGAGGCGTACTCCCCACGAGAAACTTTCAGGAAACAGTGTTCGAACACGCGGAGGAAATAGGCGGAGACAGGATGGAGGATGTGAAGACCACGGACAGAGCTTGCTTCGCCTGCCCCATGACCTGCGGAAACTACTGCGTGGTGGAAGAAGGAGGCAGAAAGATTGCTGTTGAGGGGCCGGAGTACGAAACCGCCGCTATGCTCGGGTCCGCCTGCGGAATCAGAGACCTCAAAACCATAATAAAAGCTAATAATCTCTGCGACGACCTGGGGATAGACACCATATCCGCGGGGAACCTGGTGGGCCTACTCATGGAGGCCTACGAGAAGGGAATCATAACTAGAGATGACACGGGCGGAGTGGAGCTGAGGTTCGGCGACGGGGAATCCCTCCTAAGGGTTCTCGAGATGATCGCAAAGAGGGAGGGAATAGGAGACACGCTTGCCGAGGGCGTGAGAGCGGTGACCGAGAAGTGGAGGGACACACGGCCCTTCGCCATGCAGGCTAAGGGACTCGAACAGAGCGCCTACGACACCAGAGCCTCACCCGGAATGGCTCTAGCCTACGCCACGTGCGACGTTGGAGCCCACCACTCAAGAGCCTGGGTTATATCCAAGGACCTTGAGATGCGGGGCAAGTGGACCGCAGAGGACAGGGCGAAACTTGTGATTTACCACCAGCACATAAGACCCCTCTTCGACTGCTTGGGGGTTTGCAGACTGGAGTGGATAGAGCTCTCCATAGACGAGAACGTGTACGCTGAGTTCTACAGCGCCGCGACAGGCGTAGAAACAACCCTGGAGGAACTGCTCCAGCGCTCAGAGGCGATCTACAACCTAACACGAGCCATCAGCGTCATCAGGGGGGTTTCGAGAGCGGATGACTACCCACCGGAGAGGGTTTTCCGCGACCCTATACCCTCCGGCCCGCTGAAAGGGATGAAGCTTCAGAGGGAGGAGTACGACGAGCTTCTGGACACGTACTACAGGCTACGCGGATGGAACAGTCAGGGAGTGCCCACAAGGGAAACCCTGAAAAGACTCGGACTCGAAAACATCATACCCACACTGGAAAAGAGCGGAAAACTCTAAGACCCTCAGAGAAACAGCCCAAAGGCGTCTTCTCCATTTTTCAAAAAAGATAGTATACTCGCTTTAAACCCATTTTTGCAGATTCTGCGGGGTTCTCAGCGGAGCTGCCTCTATCAACGTAGAGACTTACCTCGCGGGGCACCCCAAACTATTGCTTGTCAGTCTATGGGTTTAACGGGCTAACTCTCGGAAAGCTCGCAGACACAACTATAGGATTCACAAATGTGCGAGAAATGGATTTAAAGGAGTTGTAGATGTGATTGCTGTATCTTTCACCTTTAGTCTTTCATTGCAGGTCTGGCAAGAAAAGTTGCCATATGCTGTGCATGTATTTTGGTTCTGGTACCAAATACGGTTGGTGAGATTAATGTGTGAACCACAACATTCTCTAACGCACATACCCCTACTCATCGAAACAACATCGAGAGAACCTTCCTCAGGCGGAGGGGGGAGATCCTCCACCAGAAAAACGTACCCCTAAGCCCATAAAAGAACGTACTTATTTATTACATCGTACCGCTTGAAGGAGGGTTACAGGATAAATACCCTTCCTCTGCATCTAGGAGTGTTGAATTCGTCTAGGTGATATTCACATTCCTCATTTAGCATCAGGCTGACGGCGGAGATCAGGACTCTTAGCACAACGCAGGGTTTTCCTCCAATCATTTTGGTTATGCCTTCCTCTTCGAACTTGAAACAAACATCCTTATAGGGACACTTCTCTATGGAGACTATGGCTGCGCCGTTGGCGTCAACTCCTTCCACGGTGGAGGGCACCGTCACGTTCATCTCGAGTGTCATCTGTATGAAGTTTTCAATGGCGGTTGTAAGGCTGGACTCCCCCCGCTCTTTGGGTTGCCCATCCATTTTTTTGGCGAACTCGACCGCTGTTCTTCTGGTGTCCGAACCAGGTGCACCCTGAAAGGTGCTTTCCGCCTTGACCAAGCCATAGATCGCCGGACAGTAGCAGAAGGGGTAGCGTTCAAAGTTGTCGAGAAGATACTTTTTCAAGTCGTCTAGGGTTTCGATGTCTGGAGGATCCTCACCGAGTTTGCCCGCTTCAAACTCCGCCGCGAATCTGACCGCCATTCGTACAAACGCCGGACCGTACAGCTTTCCCGAACCCTCTATCTGCCGGATTAAATGGTCAAGAACCAACTCATGATTAAAGTTTTCAATCATTTCGGACAATAGCTTCACCCCCTTAGGTCTCCTTAAATAATATAGAGGGGTGAAAAACCTATAAATTTTATCTATCTGACTTTGTAGCTTCCACTTTAAATTATCGAACTAAGATTCTGCGAATCTACCGCCAGCCCAGTCAAAACGCCGACCTCTTACGGGTCGTGTTGCACGCGGGCCAGCCGACGCGTACCCTCCACCCACACCGCCATCACGAAAGAAGTTTTTTATATTGTCAAAAAACTAATCAGACCCACCAACCGTATTTAGTACCAGAACCCTTTCTGAATATTGCGATGCAATTCTTAATTTTTGCCAGTGCTAGAACATAACAGTCAGTCAAAGCCACATTGTAGTGAGTTTTGATTTTCGCGGCTTCTACGTCCAAATTAAAACTACGA
>JAUQYY010000105.1 GCA_030587505.1 Candidatus Sigynarchaeota archaeon | reverse complement strand
ACGTGCACCTGCCCCGTTGAAGTGATGTGCAAACACGGAGTTGCACTGCTGCTCCAATGGTTGGATGACCCCGATTTCTTTGTGGACGCTGACCGGCTGCTCGCTTCGCTTGGGGAGAGAAGCAAGGAGGAACTTCTGAAACTGATAGGTTCGGTAATAGACAAAGATCCCCTCCTGGTTCACGAGCTGTTTCCCTTCGAGAGGATAGGTGTCAAAAAGAGGAGAAACATAGAAGCCATCTCCAGAAGAATTAGGTATCTGTCGAGGGGATTTATAGACTACTACAGGGTTCCGGAAGTGGTCAGAGAGCTGGATGATGTGAAAGAAATCGGAGACGAGCTACTGGACGAAGAACTCTACGAGGATGCAGCGGAGATTTATCTAATGCTCATCGAGAACGTAGTGGAATCCTTCAACACAGGCGTCGACGACTCCGACGACATGCTCGCAGAATTCGTGTGGGAGTGTATAGAGGACTTCAACACCGCCGCGAAAAAGATGGGAGAGGAACAGAAGAGTGCGCTTATAACCAGAATAGCAGACATTGTAACAAGCGAAATCTACGGCCTGGACACGAAGGAGCTATTCCACGGTGTTGCCACGAGAGAGAACATAGCAAGAATAGAGGAAGAGCTGCTGAAAAGGATTTCTCTACTAGGTAGCCGCGCTAATCAAGAATACCAGAGAGAAAGGATTCTAAACTTGCTACAGGAACTCTTCCAGAGACTGGATTTACCCGAGGAGGCCGTAAGAGTGATTAAGAAGGAGGGGCTAAGATACAAATCCGATTACTACATGCTCGCGAATGCGCTGCTGACACAGGGCAAGTACAGGGAAGCCTTCAACCAAGTAAGAGAAGGATTGGACAAAGAGGATGCATTCCTCCCGGGAGCGTACAAGCTAGACGAACTCTACTTCACCCTCCTGGAGCAACTCCTAGATGGAGGGGAACTGACAAAGGCAGAAACAGACACAGAAGAGGCGTTGAGGATAGCTATGAGACTGCTCTCCGGCTTCTCCCCGAAATACGAAACCATAAGGAAAGTTTTTGAAAAAATAGGAGAATACGACAAACTCCTCTCCACCATTAAATCGGAATGCGATGAGCACATCATGCTGAGAGTGCTCCTTCACGACGGCTACGTTGACGACGCAATAGACCTCGCCAACTCCAGCAGGTTATACCCATGGGAACTTGTAGAGGTAGCCGAGGCCGCCTACGAGAAGAACAAAGCAAAAGAGGCCAGGAGACTCACAATCAAAGCATTGAAAGAGGGACTTATGAGTGTGAACAAAACAGCCGTCAAACTCATCAGAGAAATCGCAGAAAACTCGGACGAAAATGAACTCAGGGAGGCGTTAAGAAGCGTTCGAAGCGCTGAAGTCGCAGAAACCTTCATAGAAAGCCTACTCGAAAAGAAACCAGAACACGCTACGGAACTAATCGAAAAACACGCACCCAACCTCGGAAAAGAAAAAGTAAAAACATACGCACAAAAACTCGACAAGAAACACGCCAAAAAAGTATGCCACTCGTGGATCACATGGGCCGTGAACCGCTCACACACCTACTACAAAGACGCAATAGACCTTCTAAAAATCATAAGAGAAAAATCAACCATAGACGAATGGAAAGAGTATATCACAAGGTTTACTGAAACCCACAATGGCAAGAAAAAACTACTAGAAAGAATAAGAAAAATACACACAGACACCATTTCCCCCTAACATCCAAAATCCAAACCGCCCCAGCAATCAGCACACCCTTATAAACGAACACTCTAACACCAGAAACATCGATAAAGAAAAAGATGACCCGCTCTGCTTATAATACTCAGAAATATTTTAGATGAAAAATCCGGCTGTAACCTAACCGCACCATCTTCAACACAACCATGTGAATAGTATTCAGATTTGTGGAAGAACTCAGACATCTACAGAATCTCAGATTATGAGTGCTCGTTTACAATAGTTTTAAGAATTATTCTTTTGATATACTCAAGTATGAGTGAGAGTTTCAAGCAAAAATATTTGGAGTTTGCGTCAAACGTTTCATTCTTTGAGTTTTTACAGGAAGAGTTTAAACCTCCCCACTTCGACACAAATGAATACGTAGAAGAAATTGAAAGGTTGTCCTCTAGAGAAAGGTGGGACGCCGTAGAGTTATCAAGTTTCTTAAGGGAGTATCCCAAATCCTTCAGGATTTTCGAGGAAATCTTCCAGCTGGCAAGATTCACAAACGCCCAACTCATTCACTTCCTTTTCGACACAAAAACACTCAACAACCCGGACAGGAACAAATTGTTGGAGTATCTTAAGAAAAACCTAAACCACGATGAATTCTTTATGGAAACCTTCATAAAACAGTCGAAAAAGACAGGGCTCACCTCCTTTAACAACGCAGAAGAGGTAACCGACTTCCTTGAAGAGAGTGAGGACCTGGAATCTCAAAACTACCTAATCCTCCTGCTGAAAGCAACAGTTGCAAACTACATTGAATCCGCCTCTAAAAATCCAGAAGTCATACAGAACCGGCTCTCAAACCCGAACTTTACCGATGTGGCAGAAAGAACAGCGCAGTACATCACAAACAATCTGCACTTGAACCAGGTACTAAAGGGAATCAGGATAAAAGAGTACCTTGAAAACAAGAGGATCCCACTTGACACGAAATCAATCCACGGAAATTATGGCAAAATTCGAATAACCCAAACTCTAGAAAAACATGGATTCACCAACGCGGACCAATTACTTGATAAAAACAACGTCAAAACACTACCCAAAGACCTATCCGTAAAGGGCTTAGAAAACCTGAGAGAGAAATTCGCTTATGCCACGGAAAGATATGTGGAGGGTGTAGTCAAAAGGGGGAATAAACCCAAGAAATTCGACTTCATTCTCATCTACGATCTAAAACCGAAAATAGTTATAGAAACCAACTTCTACTCAACCTCAGGGACAAAGATAGAAATCAACCTGAACGAATATCTCGCACTGAATGAACACATATTGAAGGAGCACGGCCAGCTGACTTTCCTCTGGATAACGGATGGCAACTTTTGGTTAACGACCAGCGGGAAAAACTATTTGGAAATCCTATACCATAGTTTCGGTGACCGAATCCTAAACTATAACCTTTTCGACAAGCGACTTGAGGAACTAAAAGAAAGAATGAAATAAACCACTCTCTGCGAATTATCCAATTGGTCAGAAATCGGAGAGAAGTTTGAAGAAGGAGGAATTAAGTATATATGTAGATTTATACGTATGTTTAAATGGTGTCTTAAGGATGGGCCAGCTGAACATTACACTCCCCGACGATCTGGAGGAAAGGGTCAGAAAAACAGCAGTCAAAAAGTTTGGAGCCAAGAAGGGCTTTCTAAGTAAGGCTTTCGTGGAAGCCCTAGAAGAGTGGCTGAAGAAAAACGAAAAATAAGCAGGAAAATCAACCACTCACCGAACCATAGAAAAATATAAGATTCCTAACCCTGCTTTGATCTCTAGAGGGTGTGTTATGGGTTCGAAGACCGTAAGGATTCGGGTGCCTACTTTTGTCAAGTGGGCTGGCGGGAAGACTCAGCTACTGGGCCAGTACAGACCCTTTTTCCCCAAGAAGTTTGAGCGGTACTTTGAGCCCTTTTTGGGGAGCGGAGCTGTCTTCTTCTATCTGAGGAGTTTCCTCGAGCGGGAGGGAGCGCACAAAAAAGAGTATATTCTCAGCGATATAAACCCTGTTCTCATTAACGGTTTTGTCGTGGTCAGGGACAGGGTAGATGATCTGATTGAAGAGTTGAGGGTGCATGAGAAAAAGCACAGCAGGGAACATTACTACGAGGTTCGTGAGAACTTCAACACCCAGCTCACTCCCAAAGATTTCCCGGATGTTAAGAATGCCGCGGATTTCATTTATCTTAACAAAACCTGTTACAACGGATTGTACCGCGTCAACTCCCAAGGCAAGTTCAACGTTCCCATGGGGCGGTACAAGAGGCCCAGCATACTTCAGGAGTCCAAACTACGAAAAGCAAGCAGGCTACTTCAAGGAGTGACGCTCAAGGCGGAGTCATACGAAAAGCTCTGCGAGAAGGCGAGAGAGGGTGATTTTGTGTATCTCGACCCGCCCTACCACCCACTGTCGCCGACCTCTAACTTCACGAGCTATACGAAGGATTCCTTCACGGAGGAGGATCAGAGAGCGTTGTTCAGAGTTTTTCAAAGGCTTGCGGAGCGTGGTTGCATTCTGATGCTGAGCAACAGCTACACCCCCCTGATAAAGAGTCTTTACAGAGACTACCGGATTGAAGAGGTCTACGCCAAGAGAGCAATAAGCTCTAAGGGAGACAGAAGAGGCGCAATCAAGGAGGTACTAATCCTTTACGACCCCTCAGAAAGGGAAGGAACACGCGAAATCGGACAGAAAACGCTGATACTCGACTACTCTCAGTGAACAAGGTGGGCTTCAACCGTTTTCTCCTTTTTCGAACCTTTTCACCTGGCGGGCTTTTCCTTTCTGTGTTGGGTTTAAAAGGATTTGTAGAAAAATATTTAT
>JAUQYY010000096.1 GCA_030587505.1 Candidatus Sigynarchaeota archaeon | reverse complement strand
TTCGTTGTTGTTTCCGCACTTCGGTGAGTAGATGCATGAGGGGCAGCCGTCCTCGCACTCGCAGCTTTCGATCAGCTCCAGGGTGTTGCCCGCCAGTTCTTGGAAGAGCTGGTAGCTTTTTTCGCTTATCCCTATTCCGCCCCGGTAGCCGTCGTAGATGAATATGGTTGGCTTCCCCGTGTCTGGATGGTCGCTGGTTGAAACTCCACCGATGTCCCAGCGGTCGCACATTGCGAAGTAGGGGGTCATAGCGATCATAGCGTGTTCAACGGCGTGGATTCCTCCCTCAAAATCTAGGTTCTCCTCCTTAACCCTTTTCACTGTCGAGTCGGGGATTGTGAACCACAGGGCTGTTGTGTCAAACTCTATCGGTGGAAGGTCCAGAGGTTCCATGTCGAGAACCTCATCGTACTTTTTCACAAAGTACTTCGTGTACCACTTGGTTACCATTACCTCGCCAACCCTTACCTCGAAACCGTTGAGCCTCTTCCCCTCGTATTCCTTGAGTATTTCTATGTCCGCTGTTTCAGCAGCCTCCGTGTAGTAGTCCACATCCTCCTTCCTAACGCGTGCGATCCCGTTGTCCAGGTCCAGTTCTTCAACGAAGTAGGTTTCCCCTTGGTGGAGGAAGATTGCTCCCCTGTGCGCCTCGGAGAAGGCTCGGTTACGGTCTATAACCTCCAGAATCTCTCCCTCACAGACAATCTTCACCTGTTCGTCGGATATGCTGTTCAGGGAGACGGTTTCCACGGGTCTGCGGGGCCCCGTGTAGATGTATCCCCTCGGGGTCTTCCTGATTATCCCGTTTTCTTCCAGCTTTTTGAGGGCCTGCTGAAACGTCTCCGAATCCCTTTCACCGTTTTTGGTTGGTGAGAAGTACTTGGCGTCTGAATCCTTGAGGGGGAACTCCGCTGCTGCGCACATCAGGTGGCCAAGGGTGATGTAAGGGTTTTCCAGATCTATGATTGCGTGTTCGTGGGGCTTTCCGAAGAACTTGTCGGGGTGCTTCATAAAGTACTGGTCGAGCGGGTTTTCAAAAGCAACGAGCGTAACGAGCGCATCCTCGGTTCCCCTACCCGCTCTCCCCGCCTGCTGCCAGGTAGAGATTATGGTTCCCGGATATCCAGAGATTATCACCGCGTCCAGGGAGCCGATGTCTATGCCCAGCTCCAGTGCGCTCGTAGACGCAACGCCGAGGAGCTGCTTCTCCCTCAACCTCCTCTCTATCTCCCTTCTCTCTGAGGGTAGGTAACCTGCGCGGTACGCTGTTATCCTGTCGCTTAGCTCAGGTGTCACTTCTCTCGTCCATCTCGCCACTAGCTCTGCCATTTTTCTGGAAATGGTGAAGCAGAGCGTCTGAATTCCATTAGCCACGTGCTTTGCGAGCAGGTTTTTGGTTTCCTGGTGCGGGGAGCCTCTGACACCCCTTCCGATGAGGGGCGGGTTCCAGAAAACAAAGTAACGTCTTCCCCTGGCTGCTCCGTCCTCAGAGATGACCACGAACTCTTTCCCGGTGAGTTTTGATGAGAGTTCCTCGGGATTCGCGATAGTCGCCGAGGAGAGTATTATCTGGGGGTCCGAACCGTAGTGCTCACATATTCGAAGCAAACGCCTCATGAGCATAGCCACGTTAGAGCCGAACACGCCCCTGTAGGTGTGAACCTCGTCGAGGACAATGAACGCCAGGTTGCTGAAGAATCTCTTCCACTTGAAGTGCCAGGGCAGGTAGAGGTGTATACCGTAAGGATTGCTCAGAATGATGTTCGACTCCCTCCTTATTCTCGGCCGAAGACTGGACGGCGTGTCCCCGTCGTACACGTTCGCGTTGAGGTTGATTCCCGTCTCCTGCTCCATCTGCCTAAGAACCTTGAGCTGATCGTTTGTCAGCGCCTTCAACGGGTAAAGATACAAAGCAGTGGCATCTGGATCATTGTAGATTCTCTCGAGAACCGGCAGGTTAAAGCACAGGGTTTTGCCCGAAGCCGTGGGAGTGGTTATGATAACGTTTCTACCCCTCCTCGCCTCGTTTATCGCCCTAGCCTGGTGGGAGTAGAGCCTTATTCCCCACCTTTCAAGGTACTCCTGTAATGGTTTCGGTAACGGCTTTTCAAGCTCTCCGTAACTCGCCTTTTTCGCTGGAATCACTTCCACGTGTGCTATCTGACCGTTGTAATCGGGGCTCCGTTGAATCTCCCTCAGAAAATCCGTTGGCTTAAAGGTCATAGCCCAGCGCCTCGCTCAACTTTGAAAACAAATGGGCCAGGCTTGTCACATCCTGCCTGTTGTGGTTGATTATGGCAACCAGCGGCCCCACGTTCCCTGTTTCCAAGTACTCCCTGTAAAACTCGGGCACCAACACTCCTGGAACCTCGTCTCTGCGCCTCAGTCCGAGTACACTCTCCTCCACTGTAGGGAGACTGCAGTTGGGAATCCTTCCACGCCAGACTCTTCGAACAAAGTGTAGAAGGTCGAAGTGCACCTTATCCGTGAGCGTTCCGAGTCCATAGTAGTTTAACCGTTGCTCGACAAAGGGAACGTCAAACGAGCTCCCGTTAAACGACACGATAGCCCCACACCCTTCCAGCTCTTCTGTGAACGCTTTTAGGGCAGCGTTCTCCTCAGAAACATCCCTCACGAGGTACTGGTTGACCCTCAGCCTTTCCCCATGGGGGCGCGCCACCCCCAGAAGTATTATCGGCCGATGAAAGAGGCCCATAGTCTCAATATCTATAATCGCGAACTCCTCGTCTCTCTTCAGTCCCGCCAGGCGGAAGGAGAGGGGGTGCGACTTCGGAATCCACCGCCACATAACCTCCTGAAGCCTCTTACAATCGTTCATATCTAGTAAACGGAGAAACTCCCTAGCAGCCTTTCTCCACTTGGGGTGCCTGGTCAAATCAACAATGGTCCTGTAGCCCCTTTTCTTTAATTCGGCTTCGGTTTTCTCACCGATCCCATAGAGAAACTTAAGATTACTTAAAACAGCCTCTCTCGCCCCCTTGGAAGGAACACAAAATTCTGACCCACACTCAGAGCTAATCAGGTAACACTCCCCAACCTCACTCGAAACAACCTCCCCGGGAATCGCCTCCTCCAAGGAGACCCCCTCATACTCCCTGAGCAGTCGATCCTTGAGCCTCATAACACGCGAATAACAGGAACTCAAAACCCAGCCAGAAAGGTAACCCGCCCCCTGCTGCTCTGCCGCTTCATCCAAAATCTCATACTCGCGTTTTTGACCGAGCAACTTCCTTAAACCCTTAACCGCTCTGTCAAAACGCACACGGGATGCCTCCTCTGAAAAATATTAACCCCTGAATAGTTAAAACTTACGCTACACCACCAGCACGACTAACATCCGAATCCCGCCCACCAAAACTCCCCTTACTGAAAGCGTCAACTGTTCAGGATAGTAATCCAGCAACCCTCTAACACGATAGGAGTTACCATTAATAACCATCAAAGCTCCATTTATACTGAAACAGTCACCAGTTTTTAAGTGGAGGTTTCCCCGTGATTAGCAACTTTCTGAGACGCACAAAAGCGTGTGTGCTCAATCAGCACGTAGACATAGCGAGAACACTGGAAAATCTTGAAGAAATCGACGCCTTAACGAGGAGAATATCTGAAAGGGGTCCGAATCGAGTATACCTTGTTGGATGCGGGGACTCATACTTCACCGCGGTTTCCGGAATATACGCTATGGAGAAATCAAGCGGGTTAACGACAATAGCGGAGGAAGCCCTGGAATTCGCGAGGTACAGAATAATCGACGACAAGAGCCTGGTGGTGGGTATTTCTGCCTCTGGGAGAACTCCTAGAACTCTTGAAGCGTGCAGTAACGCAAGAGAGGAGGGTGCAACGATAGTCGGAGTAACGAACGAGGAAAAAAGCCAACTCACTGAGATAGCCCACGAAACCATCCTAACACGAGTAGAGAAACCCTTCGGTCCTCCGTCAAGCACATCCTCAACAGCACTCGCGGCAATATACGCCCTCGCTGTTTATCTCGGAAAGAACCGAAACCGCATCCCCCAAGAAAGATTCGAAAAACTGGAGCAACAAATGCGTGACCTCCCCAAACTTGTGGAAAGAACGGTCTACCACCCAGAGAACCCAAGCGTAACTATGCAGGCTGCGAAGGACTTCTCGAAGAGCAACGATTTCCACCTTGTGGGGGGAGGCCCGGGATACGGAGCCGCCCTATTCGGCCAGGTGTTTATGAAGGAACTGAGCTGG
>JAUQYY010000079.1 GCA_030587505.1 Candidatus Sigynarchaeota archaeon | reverse complement strand
GGGAAATCGCCATTTTCCTGATTGATTTAAAGAACGACACGATAATAACAAGGGAGACGAAGGATCCCGTCGCGAAGAACGGTAAGAAAATCTTGGATCCCAGCAAGGTGGTGAAACAGAGACTGGAACCACGAGTAGCGATAAGGGGACACAAGATCTTCTAACCGTCAGAGGAGCGGTGGGTCGGCGGGATGCGAATGCCCAGCGGTGGGATTGAAAAAATCTCCGTAATTGGCCTTGGATACGTTGGAACCGTAACCAGCGTGTGTCTCGCCGAGATGGGTTACAGTGTGATTAGCGTTGACATCGATGCGGACAAAGTTGAGCTAGTCAACAACGGTGAATCTCCCATTTTTGAACCCGAGGTTCCCCAGCTACTGAAAAGGGCGCTGAGCCAAAACAGGCTCGTGGCAACGACGGACATCAGGGACGCGGTGGCTGACTCGGACGTTTCGTTCATCACTGTTGGAACACCCACAGTGGAAGGAAAGATAGACCTATCGGCTATAAAGTCATCCTCGGAGATGTTGGGGGAAGGACTCGCACGGAAAGACTCTTATCATATCGTTGCGGTTAAGAGCACCGTGATTCCCGGAACAACCGAGAGTGTTATCATACCCTTAATTGAAGAAAACTCTGGTAAGCGGGAGGGGCGCGGCTTCGGCGTTTGCGTTAACCCAGAGTTTCTCAGGGAGGGCTCCGCTGTTTACGACTTCAGAAACCCAGACCGAATAATAATAGGAAGCAGCGACGAGAAAACGGGCGACGCTTTTGAACGGATTTTCAGCAGCCTCAACTCCACAGTTGTAAGAACAGACCTTCAAACCGCTGAGATGATAAAATATGCCAACAATGCCTTTCTCGCAACCAAAATCTCCTTCATAAACGAGATCGCAAACATCTGCAAAGCGTTTGGGGTGGATGTCACCACGGTGGCGCAGGGCATCGGCCTGGACTTCAGAATCAGCCCGCACTTTCTCAGGGCGGGACCAGGCTTCGGCGGCTCATGCTTCCCCAAGGACGTGCAGGCGCTGATATCCGCCTCGAAGAGCGCTGGCTACGACCCCATACTGCTGAACTCGGTGCTGGAAGTCAATCGGAGGCAACCGCTGAAGCTGGTGGAGCTCGCAAAGGAGCTTCTCGGCGATCTGAGCGGAAAGAAAATAACCCTACTGGGTCTGTCCTTTAAACCTAACACGGACGACATGCGGGAGGCGCCTTCGCTCAGGATAATCCCCGCCCTTATAGAAGAAGGAGCGAGCGTAACCGTGTACGACCCAGCCGCGATGAGCAACGCTAGGGAAATCTTCGGAAAAAAAATAAGCTACGCCTCAAACGTTGTGGAAGCCCTTAGAGACGCTGACTGCATGCTAATAGTTACCGAGTGGGACGAGTTCAGAAACCTCCCACTCTCTGAGGTTAAGAGTGTGATGCGAAACCCTTTCATTGTCGATGGGCGGAGAATCCTGAACCCGGAAACAGTTAAGGGAGAGGGCTTCAGGTACAAGGGGATAGGCTGGAAAGAGTAGAGTTAGGGACGCTGCCGGAAATGTGTTTTGAGATAAGGTACAGGGACCTAATGGGAAGGATAGGCCAGATTGAGACTAAGAGTGGAAAACTTCAAACCCCCGCTCTACTTCCGGTCATAGATCCCAAAAACATGATTATTCCCCCCGACCTCATGGAGAAGGAGTTCAGGTGTGACGCCGTTATCACAAACGCTTACATTATAAAACGGAGTTTCTACGGTCAGGCTAAGGAGGAGGGGCTTCACAGATTCCTGGGCTTCTCGGGGCCAATGATGACCGATTCGGGAGCCTACCAACTCTTAGTGTACGGTGAGGTGGACGTATCCCCCGAGGAGGTTATAAGAATTCAGGAGGAAATCGACACTGATATCGGTGTAATTCTCGACATCCCCTCGAGCCTGGATGCCAGTTTCTCCGATGTGGAGAGAGGGGTGGAGCAGACCATCAAAAACGCTGAGGCTAGTCAGACGCAGAGAACTAGGGACGACATACTCTGGGTTGGCCCTGTTCAGGGCGGACTACACCTGGATCTGGTCAGGAGGTGCGCGAGGGAGGTTGGGAAACTGGATTTCGACATACACGCCATCGGCAGCGTAACCCAGCTCATGGAGCGGTACCAGTTTGGGAAACTTGTGGATTTGGTTATGGCGGCGAAGCAGAATCTACCCCCACACAGACCCGTTCACCTGTTCGGGGCGGGGCACCCTATGATGTTCTCTCTGGCTGTTGCTATGGGAATAGACACATTCGACTCTGCAGCTTACGCGTTGTACGCGAGGGAAGACAGGTATCTAACACCCACGGGGACGGTGCGCCTCGAGGAACTCAAATACGATGTCTGCGTTTGTCCGGTTTGTAGGGAGAATCCTCCCAGCAGGCTAATGGAGAAGCCGCGTAAGGAAAGGGAGGCCCTTCTGGCAAGGCACAATCTCTACGTTTCGCTGATGGAGATTCAAACGATCCGACAAGCGATCTTTGAGGGGAGGCTCTGGGAACTGTTGGAGATGAGGGCGCGCTCTCACCCCTCACTTCTAGAGGCTCTTAGGCGCCTGGGAGATTTCAGCGAGTATGTGGAGATTTTCACTCCGGCATCAAAGCCTCACGCGATATTCTACTGTGGCCCCGAGACGCTTAAGAGGCCAGAGGTCACACGCCACCTGAAAAAGCTGGAAAGCTTTTCCCCGGATGAGAAAACTGATATACTTCTCATACTCTCGGAGCCGGGAACCAAGCCCTTCCACAAGTCAAGGGAACACAAGCTAGTGCTCGAAGCGGTCAAGGACCTACCGGAGGAGCAGCAGAGAAGGATTCAGGTTGCGACCAAATCAACAATCTTCGGGTTGATTCCCCTCGAGCTTGAAGAGGTTTACCCCCTATCGCAGCACGTTAATCTGAAACCCGAACCAGTAACCATCAAGCACACTTCAAAGGTTATAGAAAAATTCCTGGCTACACATGATTACCGCAAGGTGATCATTCAGCTAGCAAAGGAGGAAGAGAAGAGCTTCGAGCCCATTAGAAAAATCTGCGCCGAGAAAAACATTGAACTGCACACAGTCAGTGTTGAGGAAGAGGCCAGCCCGAAAAAATGCTTGGAATCTTTATTAGAAGTTCTGAGGAAAGTAGTCCGATGCGAGGAGTGAAAGGAGAAAGGGTGCCGCTGGTCAACGGAGCGGGAATATTCCTCGATTTGGATAACTTCAAAGAGGTTATGCGAAAAATGGGGTGGTCAGAATTCAGACCCAACCCGATCACGGGTACCCTCACCCAACTCGTGCAGAGACTCGCGGCAAAGTATAACGCTACTGTTCTGTGGGGCTTGGACCCGGAGAGAGGAACCGAAGAAGCTTACATGGAGGTTGTTGAGCCAGACACCGAAGAACTAATCTCCGACCTGGAGGAAGTAAGGAAAGAAGTAGAGAAACTCGGAAAAGAAACAAAATCTAACGCCCACCTAAGTATAGGGGTTGCTTACGGGAAGATAGGCTCCACAAAACCACGTAGCAGAAGAGAAATCACCCGAATCCCTCTAGGATACAGGGCTTGGAGGGCTCTCAAAAAAGCTAAAAAGACAGGAGGAAACAAAATAGTTCAGATTTAATCCGTGGAGCCCCTAACGTTTCGCGGGTAGAGTTCTGGACTGCTCGGTTTTTCTGCAGGCTTTCTACTTCTTTGTTCTTCACACATCGCTCGAAAAATGGCAACTCAATGTTAAAACTTAAAAAGAGGTTTACACTAATCTACTTCTAGTGCTGATTAGGGTTGGTAGAATTGGTGTGCGAACTCTGTGAACTGAAAAAAATCACACGCTGGTTCTTTGAGTGTGAGGACTACGTGATTCTGGATTGCGACATGTGCGGTGTTCCAATGGTGGTTTTCCGCTCACATGAAGAAGTTCCAGAGGAACTATACGAGAAAGCGAAGGCGAAGTGCCGCGAACTCTTCGGCGAGGTTTACTTCCGTATGTGGCGAGGCTCTATACCCGATCACCCGCACTTCCACGTGGTTAGATATAAAACCGTTTACAAGTAGGGCGGCTACTTCGTTTCTTTTTGATGGATAAAAAATATTTCAGCCTTTTTGGGGTTGTTAGTGGAGTTGAGTGGGAGGGTAGAAGCGAAGCGGGTTCCCCGCAGCCCCTTGCTAGATGCGTGGAATCCCCAAATCCCTCTCTGACTTTTCGTTTTCTTCGGAGAACACCGGAAACAGTGGTTCATTGTCTCTTAGGATGCTCGGTCTTTTTCCGTAGTCCCTTATCGGCTCAAGGGAGGGCAGGTCGGGCAGGACATCCGTCGGACCCAGTAGCTGTGGGCTGGAGACACCTGTCAGGATGAGAATCACTCTTATCATACCGTCCGCCCGCGGGTCTTTCCTGGCACCCCAGATCACGTTGGCGTCGTCAATCATTTTGTCGGTTATCAGTTCCGCGACGCCTGTGGCTTCGGCGAGGGTTAGATCTGAACCCCCTGTGACGTGTATCAGCGCTCCTGTTGCCCCCACTATGTCCACATCTAGCAGCGGACAGTCGAGCGCGTTTTGAACCGCTCTCTCCACACGGTTTTCACCCTCAGCTTCGCCGATGCCCACCATGGCGACCCCGCCGTCCGTGAGTATGCTACGTACATCGGCGTAGTCCAGGTTGATCAAACTCGGTATGGATATGCACTCGGTTATTCCTTTAACCATGTTTGCCAGTATTTCGTCCGCCACGCTGAACGCTTCTTCGATGGGTAGGTTCGGAACGAGGTCCAGCAGCCTGTTGTTGTCTATCACCACAACGGTGTCAGCGTAGTACCTGAGTTTTCTGAGTCCCTGCTTTGCTTTTATTATTCTTCCTCTCTCAACGTTGAAGGGCATTGTTACAACGCCCACGACTATGCTTCCCATCTTTTTGGCTATGTCGGCGATGATGGGTGCGCTTCCGGTTCCGGTTCCGCCTCCCATCCCGCAGGCGACGAACACGAGGTCCGCGTCCGAGAGAATCTCTGTTAACTCCTCTCTGCTTTCCTCAGCCGCCGCTTCACCCATTCTGGGGTATCCACCGGCTCCCAAGCCGCGGGTCACGTTTTTTCCAATCAGAAGCTTGAGGTGTGCGTTGGTTACGTCTAGGTGTTGCTGGTCAGTGTTAACCGCGATGCACTTTGCTCCCTGAATGCCTATCTGCATGATTCTGTTCACCGTGTTGTTTCCTGCGCCTCCGGTACCCACAACTAGTATCCGAGCCGATCCCGTTTTTTTGGCGAGTTGCTCCCTTGTTGCTCTGGCGTTTTGCAGCGCGTCTTTAATAATACTATTTATGGTCATTGGACTTCACCCTACCAGTTTCGTGGAATGTTTAGTGTCCGGCGCCCCTGAAAAACAGTTGTCTCTCCCAAAGTTCTCTTTTTAGCAGGTCTCTAACCGCTACTCTTATGGCTTCGCTTCTGTTCGGATACACTTTGCTTTTTACCAGCTGTTCCAGCCCTTCAAGATACGCTTCGGGCAAGTGCACAGTTACGAGAATTATACGACCACCCCCGTGGTTAAAATTGTCCAGCTATTCTTTTTAGAACAGCAATTTTAATGTGAGTAGGCTTCGATTAATACATGTGTAATACTCACAATATTATAGGGAAGACACCCGGTTTCTCGGAACGGTTTTAGCTGCCTCTCTTTCCCTCGACAAGGATGTTTAAATCCCCTTCTGAGGCATCCACAGGAAATAAAACTTTCTTTTCACTAAAAATGTCTTTTAAAATATTTAACCTTTTTCACCCCCAGCGGCCTTTCAGGATTCTTCGTGTAACCTTGATTATCCTCATGAATCTTTGGCGCGTTCCAGAGTGAATACGCCGATGTTATGCAGAGTCTTAAGAGTTGTTTCACTCGGTTTGATTATCCTCCCCACCAGATAGATCGGCGTCGCCGCGGTTACTTCGACTTGAACCTCCCCGCCAAGTTTTTGTTCATTATGGTTTATCACTATGGGCTTATATGAGGGATTTCTCGCTATCCATCCTCCTTTAAGACCACGCTCTGTTACGAGAGCTGTTCCTCTCCACCCTATCCAAGCTCTGTTTCTTTCCTCCCCGATTTTTAGGGCGATTTTTGTTAGTTCCCTGCTTCTTTCCTTGATTATCCCTCCCGGAATCTGGTTACTCATTTCGGCGGCGCGCGTCCCCGGCCTCGGCGCGAATCTCGAAATGTTTACAACATCGGGCCTCACCTCTTTGATGAGGCTGACCGATTCTTGAAAGTTTTCGCTTGTTTCTCCGGGAAAGCCGACAATAATGTCCGTGGCTATCGCTGTGCCGGGAATCTCCGCTCTGAACGCTTCTACGATTTCTATGAACTGCTCCCTCGTGTAGCCCCTGTTCATGGCTTCAAGTATTTCATTGCTTCCCGACTGCACCGGGATGTGAAGGAACTTGTAGATCTTGGGGTCTCTGTACGCGTCAACCAAGTCGTCGAGGATTTTTATTGTGTGCTTCGGGTTCGCCATGCCGACCCTGACCCTGAACTCCAAGGGTAGTTCAACGATTCTCCGTAGCAGGTCTGGAAGTCTTTTTCCCTTCCAGTAGTAGGCGCCGGTGTCCTGGGAGGTTAACCAAATTTCTCTACATCCCCTTCGAACCGATTTTTTTATTTCGTCTAGGATGGTGTCGGGAGGGTAGCTGAAGAGTCTTCCGCGGGCGAATTTCACACAGCAGTAGTGGCAGTCGCCCAGACACCCCTCACTTATTGGAATAATCGCAACCACGGGGTTGAAGGGTTTTCTCGGGATTCCCAGCTTGACGCTCTTCTCCTCTCCGAGTTTTAGGATTCCACGCATCCCCCTCTCCACCTGCCTCACTACGTCCACTATGCTGAACAGCGAGTTGGTGTCCACTACGGCGGCGAATCTCGGGCCGGCTCTCAAAACCTCGCTAAGATTTATTCTCGGCAGGCAACCACCAACAATGAAGGGTTTTCCCGAAAGGTTGACCTCCGAGATTTT
>JAUQYY010000070.1 GCA_030587505.1 Candidatus Sigynarchaeota archaeon | reverse complement strand
GGTTATTAAGCTTTTTTCATTAAAAAGTCAAGTTTTCTATCGGATTTTTCTATGGAGCGTTGATTTTCCCCTGTTTGTGGGGTTTAGGGGCGTCGATTTTGTTAATCTTTAAAAGAGATGGGAAATAATTCTACCCTAAAAGATAAATTTATGATAATCATTAGAATCGCTAGAGGTGCGATGTTTGCATAAGTTGGATGAGATCGACTATAAGATATTGAACATTCTTCAAGAGGACGGAAGAGTGCCTGTGGCTGAAATAGCGAGGCAGGTTAAGCTCGCGTCTCCGTCGGTTCACGAGAGAATCTCAAAGCTTCAGCAGGACGGAATAATCAAGGGATACACCGCCATACTGGACAGCAAAAAACTTGGCTTGGATGTGACCGCCTTTATTGGAATAAAGGTTAACCCCTCAATCTCCAGTGGAGACTCGATTCTGAACGAGCTCGTGAAGATTGACAGTATTCTCGAAGCTCACACGGTTACAGGTGAAGAGGACATTCTTGTAAAGGTGAGAACCGAAAACACAACATCTCTAGAAAAACTCCTGAAGAAAATCTATTCAATAAAAGGCGTACAGAACACCAGAACCACGGTTGTCTTATCAACCATAAAGGAAACCCTCAAAATCAAAATAAGCAACAAGTCAAAAAAGGGTAACAACTCAAAAAGTGCCTAGCCCCTCCTTTGATAAACCCTCCTGTCTCCCCCCTGAGAGTTGCCCCAGCCACGCTATGGTTTGATTCTTTTAAAAATTTTGTCCAGGAACGTTGTTGCCCGAAAAAGCGAAGGATTCACAGTAACTCCCAACTTGCTCTTCGGATAGTTAATGTTTTTGTACGGATTCATAATGTTTTGAGGATCAATCTGCTCTTTTATCTTCCTCATCAGTTTTAGGGTGTTTGTATCAAACACGTCCTCCGTCCAGAAACTGTTCCAAACACCCGAGCCGTGAGGCCTGCCGCCCAGACTCATGGCCATTCTCACAAAGTCTCCCATAAGTGTGACCCTTCCTAAACCGCTCTCCTCCTCACCGCAGGTGAGTCGCAGTACAATCGAATAGGGGTCCACCATGAGCCCAGCCAGCCCCCGGGTGGAGTATTTCTCACTCAGCTTTTCAACAGCTTTGAACATTTCGGGCACCCCCTCCAACGGTAAGAGAACCTCACCCCCGTATCCTTCGGGACCGTAAACCTCTTGAAGCTTATCCCGTATCTTAGAATCCTCTTCTAATATCGGTGTGGCTCCACCCGCCTCCTCAAATTTATCCTCCTTTCTCTCCTCATCGGTGAATAGAAGCAGCGCTCCTCCCTGCGTTTCGATTTCAAGCTCGTTTTCGGCTAATTCCCTGTCAAGGAAAACCACGGACACCAAACTGCTTGACTGTGTGAACTTACTCAGCCTTTGGAAAATGTTTCCGTCTTTCTGGATTCCGTAAACCTCTACCCTTAGGCTGTCTCGGGGGTACACTCTCAGAGTAGCCTCCGTTATTACCCCGAGCGTTCCCTCGGCTCCTGTGAATAACCAACTGTTACTGTATCCGAAACCATGGGAAAAATAGGCCTTTGAATAGCCGGTGTTGATTTTTAGACCTACCGGCAGCACAACCTCCAGGTTGATTATCTGGTTTCCAACTGACCCGTGTCTGAGCGAGCCTATTCCTAGTCCACCCGTGCTGATGAACCCTCCCAGAGTGGAGTTCAGGTTAAGCGGAGCTACACCCGTGGCTAATCTTTTCTTCTCTAGTTTGGTGTTTAGCCTGCTCCATGGGACGCCGGCTCCCGCCGTTAGTGTCTTTTTGTCCTCATCGATTCTGATTTTGTCCATCCGCTTTGTGTCGATGACCACTCCCCCATTCACGGGAACTGCGCCGCCGAGTGCGGATGTTCCTCCTCCCCGCGGAATCAGGGGAACCTCCTTGTCAAAAGCGTAGTTGACCAAGTTCACTACTTCCATCGCGTTCCCAGGTTTTACTACGGCGTCGGGTGCGGTTTTGAGTCCTAGGCTCCGAAAGGCGGAGTTCCACACCTTGCTGATTAGTTCTCCTTTTCTGTCGTTGTGTAGTGTTACGTTCTCCTTTCCTACAATGCTTCCCAGTTCGTGTTCCAACCTTGATTTTCTCATTCTCATCACTTCGCAGAAATATGGGGTGGAATACTATTAATGTTCTGGGCATTCTTTTTATTTCCTGAATAAAATAATATAATAACTTAAATTACAAAAAATCGTTTAACATTCAGTTGGATTAAAATATCAAAAAGTGAAAAAACTGGAAACCCGGAACACCGAGATGAAGCCCATTGATACTCCACAACATTTACATAATACACTCGGACGGAATATGTCCACTCAGCATAAGACTCGGCTCAATAGACGCGGAGCCGGAAATGGTGGCGGGAGTCTTCACCGCCTCACAGAAATTCTGGAAGCACCTCACTGGGGAAGAACCCAGATACATAAACTTCCAAAACCTGAAGGCCCACGTGAGACGATTCACGACCGGAGAAAAAACCTGGTACCTACTGGTCATCTTCAAGTGGAAAACCCCAAATTGCTACAAACCATAGAGGAAACCATAATACAAACAGTGATGAACAACAGAAACCTGTTCGAAAAATTCGTTGCAGACACAAACGAGATCAGATCAAGCGTTCAGCAACAAATCATAGAAAAACTGCGCAGTATTCCATGCCCCTACATGCACAGAAAAGTTTTCGAATTCACATGCCAAGTGAACAGCAACAAATTCAAAACATCCATGAAAAACTTCCGGCGGCCCTTGGCGGAGGGGGCGTCTTGGGTCTGCTTTCGGGAGCCTTCAGAGGGGGGTTGCCCCTGCTGGTTCCGCGGGTGAGCCTCCGATTCTGATCCTGCGTTCGAGTTTTTTAAGTTTTCTGTCGACGAAGTCCCTGCTGCTGAACCTGTAGGGCTCCCTGCGGGTGAGCATGTGGTACGTGGCCACGACGATTTCCCTGGCGACGGCGACTATGGCTTTCCCTTCTCCGCGTCTCCTCGCTATCCTGCGGTACTTCTCTGAGAGGTGTTCGTCGCAGCGGACGGCGACCCACGCCGCCTGAACCAGGGCCCACCTCAGGCGTGGTGAGCCCTCCTTGGTTATCGCGCCGCTGCGGAGCTTCCCGCCGCTCTGGCGAACCCTGGGTGCGAGCCCTATCCAGCTCACCAGCTTCTCGGGGCTGGGGAACCTGTTTATGTCGCCTATCTCGGTGAGGATGAGGAGGGCGGTGTAGTAGTCCACGCCGGGTATGGTCATGA
>JAUQYY010000060.1 GCA_030587505.1 Candidatus Sigynarchaeota archaeon | reverse complement strand
ATCTAATGCTTAGTATCTTGTTTTTATTAGTATATTACTTTTTTCTTCAATAGAACGCATCCAAAAATTAGAGTTTTTATTTTCTTGGCTGAGGATTCGCCACGAGGAGACCTGCCATGCCCTGGAGACTCGCAGTGTGCTCCTCTATCTTCCGCGGATTTCCCGAAAAATCTCTCCCCCTCACAACAGCTCCATGGGGAAGAGAAAAACAGAAGAATTTTTGGACATGCTTCTCTTCAATAATCCAGCGGAAATTCCTTAGATTCTCTAGGGCTCTAAAACCCACTCGACGCTGAGGAGAGGTTAGGAAGAATCCGAAACATATACACACATCTGACCTGGACAATGTCCTACATATTGAAAGGGAAAAGAAGAAAATTTGGGCTGCCTCTGGAAATCCGCAGCAGTGTGGATAAGGGGGGGACGCCGCCGAGCTAGGCACACCGCTCAAACGAGTAAAGAAAACAATTCGGAGAAAAAGGGTTCTACTCATCACTGAGGGATTAGAGAGTTCATGACGGTTTGATCACCTTGAATTTACTTTTAGATGTACTGGTAGAGTTGTAGAAGGGGGATTACGTCGTTTATGGCCGCTTCAAGACTTATGGAGGAGTGAGGGTCTATCTGGTACGGTTCTTCACCCTTCACTATTCTGTGCCTTTTGAGGATTTCTAGGGTTTCCTGTAGGCGCTCAGAGGGTTGGGGATTCGCTGTGTGTTTTAGTGTTGGGTGTTGTAGGCTCTGGAGTGCTGTTACCTCTAGTTTCTTTTGATGTATTTCCCTCAGGGCGTATGCTACGTTTTTGGGGGGTGGTGTTCCGGCTTTCCAAACATATGTTTCTTTTCCCAGGCCTAGTAGGGTGATTACCTTGTTGTCGTGAAGCTGCTTGAGAAACAGCTTGGGGGTGTCGGTGAATTTCTGGGCTAGTCTGATGATTTCCTCCACGTTCACCAGGGTGGGGGAGTGGAGCACCACATCGTACACCTTCCTCAGCTCGCTCCAATCACTGTGAGTGCCATGGAGTAGAAAGCCGCTGTTCCTCAGGACGGAAACCTTACCGTTCTTCGCCAATACGGGTCCGAGTTCGTTTTCCACTTTTCTGAGGAGAACCCTGAAAAAACCCTCCCCGTTGGGCTTCACCCCAGTTATCTCCGCCAAGAGCTTGGGCAGCTCGGCAGGGACGCTTAGGAGCCTGGCGATTCTAGCGATCACGGGTTCCTCTCCCCTCGAGTAGAAAACGTCTATCAGTTTCCTCACCTGGTAGGTGGGGAGAACTGGCTTTTTCTCGTAGAACTTTTTTATACAACTGTCTATGAATTTTCTTCGGAGGAGTTCCCCAACTTTCAGGGAGGGAAAGAGAGTGGTGAACGCCATCGCGTCCCTGTTTGCTCTAACAAATCCAAGTGCCCCGGAGTGCTCAGGGTGCAATTCCTATACCCCCCTAGGTTTCCTAGTGTTCCAAATCACCTCTAACCCATGTTTTGGCTTGAATAGGCGATAAAACTTTTTGGGAGAAATATTGTTTTGCCTGGCGATTTTCACAATCTTGGCAAGCAGTTCATCCGCCAGGAAGCTGGGCAGGTTCGCCTCCACCAGGCTGAACGCGTGGGCGAACTCCAGCGACCACGGCACGTTGTTCAGATTGCTCGCCTGAAAGTAGATGGCGGAACACACATACTCGAGCTGCTTCTCGCTCTCCGCTAGGCTCTTATGTAACTCCACCCGGATGGGAAGAGCGTCCCTGTGAGGCTTTATATAGAAGAATCTCTGCTCCGAAAGAAACCGGGAATACCTCGGTCCGAGGATCTTCTTTTTTGCGAGCACCGACCAGAGGTCGCTCTTCTGAGGCACCGTTATTACGAGCACCTCCCGGTTACAAGGGCTGAGAACAGAATCAAGAAGGTTCGCGTCGTTTATTCTGCCGTAAACACCGCTGAGCCACGAGGACACCTTCTTGTACCTTGAAATGAGATCCATGGAGTGGGGAGACTTTATAACGAAAGCGTGGAGAGTGTCAAGAAGCCTCTCAGCCAGCACGTCCGCGGTTCCGTTGCTCCCGTAGATTTTCTCAAAAACCATTCTGTACTCTTCCTGAACCTCCCGGGCGCGGCCACCGGAAACAGAGGCGCTATAACCGTAGGGGAGAAGATCATAGTGAGGAACAAAAGGCCCGTCAAGGAGGGTTAGGTCGTAACTGTTTCCATCGAGCACCCGTAGGGTGACTAGGCGCTCCAGGTACTGCCGACAGACAGCCTGGATTCGCTCAACATCCTCATCCACCAAACCCATGACGGGTATACACTTTCCGATAATGTAGGGGTTCTGCGCCACCGGATTGTTGCACTTGAAGGTGACCGCCGCAGCCGAAACAACTATGAGGTCAAGACCCGCCCTCTGACTCCTGTTGGAGGAACCGTCCACCGCGAGGGTGACAGCATCCCTGGCTGCGGGATTGGTTCCGAGCTTGATGGTTTCAAGCTCACTGCACTCGTTTATGCTCTCAACGGCTTCGATGAGTTCTAGGTACGCGTCGTAGAACCTGTAGACCTCGGATTCGAGAATGTCGAGTGTCTGGTGGAAGAGTTCACCCCCGTGCCTCGTGCTTCTCTCCTCTTCCAGGAACCTTATTAGGTTGGTCAACCCCCATTCCGCTCCGCGAAGCTCTTATGCAGCTCGAAGACCGTTGCTCCACCATAACCCAGCTGAATGTCCCCCTTCTCTATGCTGACGCAGAGGGGATCCTTGAGCGGAGTCGCCATCCCGGCTATGAGAAACTCACCCACCCCCAGCCTGGGAAGAATCTTCTGAATCTCGGGAAAGTCCGTGTAGTCCTCAATTGCCCTCATATCATTCGCCGCGGTCAAACAGCCACAGAAAAGCGTGCTGAGATTGGAGAAAACGGTTTTGGATATTCTGGAAATTCTCTGATTGATAATGGTGAGATTCGCGCCGAACTTACGCCCCTCCTCCGACAAGCTGGTAATCTTACCAGAGCACAGGTAGGGCTTCCCAACAGTTATCTGCCCGTAGGACCCACCCATCTCGGGAAGGTAGTTCTTCGCCTCATCAATCACCAGATGAATAGGATACCTGTTCCGCAGAATCAGATCCGCTATGGTTCCAATCTTAGCCTGCCTAGCGTCCAGGGGGTCAGAAGAAGCGTCTATGACCAGAATGTTTCCAGCCACCCTCTTCCAGATCATGTTGTACTGCTCAACACTCCCACCAGTAAAGATGTGACCGCCAAGAATCTTGACCCTGCGCCGAATCGCCGAACTCCACGCACTTATAGACCCGTCCTTCTTGTAGAACTCGTCCAGCCACTGGTTCACGTAGGACATAAAGCAATCGGGGCTGAGCTCAGCGGCGCCGCAAGTGAAGTCCATGACGAAGATGTCAGCAGCAACCTCAACAGCCTTCCTAGCCTGGGAGGGAAGCACATCCAAGCCGAGAGTCTTGACAATGTCCTTCGCCTCGGTTGGAACCACTGGCAGCTCCCTGCTGGACATCACCTGAAAATTGCTACACAGGCGGTCAAGGTTACTGGTAGCGTACTCACCAGTGTGATCCCAGACGATAACGTTAATTTTCTGCTTCAGCGAGTCCATACCCACAATGTTCGCCGCCGTAGTAACACTCTTACCCATACCTATGCGTGCGAATATCCCCACCCCCAGGCGCAGAACCGCCGAGGCGTCAAGGTCAACCGGGTAGTCGGTTTCGCGGATTTTACCCACGGGGTAGTACTCACCATCCCTCTCGGGATCGCGAAAGAGAGCTTCGTAGTCCTCCCTGTTGGCTACAAAGATTGGGGAACACGGCTTGGGGGGATGAGACAGTCGACGGACACCCGGACTGGCTGGAATGCCGTATAATCGTAGTTCGCCGAACCTCATGTTCTGGTCAAGGTGTGGAATCTCGCCGTAGAGGCTGGAAAAGTAGTTCAAAACGTCCGTGGTCGCCCCCCTGGTTGCGGCGAAAAGGTTTGAAACGAGCCCAATGGCCTTGGTGTTGTTGTGGTTGACGGTGAGGAGTTGGCCCTCATAAACATAATCCGTGGCGTAGTCGAAGACTGCGAAATCGCACTTTTTAGTGCTGGTTGGACTTGTTACGAAACCTACGGGAGAGGCGCCCTTCAAGATTTGTTCTTTGGATCGCAAATACTCATATTCTTCGACTTCGGAGCTCATTACAGCTCTCAGCACGGATGTTTCGAGCCCAGCATCCTCAACCGTCATCTTTTTAACCAACTCGTTTTTGGCTTGTCTCTTTTTATTAACTAACTCATATTTAAACTTAGTGGAAAACACAAAAAAATTTTGAATTAATGGAAGGAAAACCTATCATAATATATAAATAAAATGCCATTTTTGTGATAGGACTTCTCTTTTTACTTTAAAACTTTCTCAAATATTACACACTGGAAGGAGCACGAGAAATGTATGGCGACTCGAACTGTTTGAAGGCAACCTGTTTGAGAATTAGTGTTTCGTTGGATATCGTACAGGTG
>JAUQYY010000059.1 GCA_030587505.1 Candidatus Sigynarchaeota archaeon | reverse complement strand
GTAACGAGGATTCGATGTACGCTGTTGTCGGGTGTGGTGTGACGACGGGGCAGCTCAAAACCTACCTCGAGGAGAACCACCCCGACCTCTGGTTCACCTGTCCCCACGCTCCCCCATCGGTGGGTGTCGTCTCAAACGCGATAATCCACGGAGCCGGACAAGTCTCACTCAAATACGGTATAAGCTCGGAGATGATCAACGGGCTAGAGGTAGTCCTGCCCACGGGGGAGGTTCTCCGGACGGGTTCGTGTGCCCTCGGCAAGTCCTGGGCTACCAGGTACTGTCTCCCCGACTTCACTGGACTGTTCCTGGGCTGGTTCGGGGCCACCGGAATCATAACCAAGGCTTCAATCCAGCTCTGGCCCAAGCCCAAGGTGAGGGGCACGCTCTTCTACAGGATAGACCGGGTGGACGATCTTGTTGATGTTCTTCTTGGGTTTGTTAGGAGTGGGGTTTGTGAGGATGTCTGTGTGTACGGTTGGACGGGTACTAGTGGTAGGGAGCGGTTCGGGTTGTCTGAGAAGCCGGAGGGGGTGCCGGAGGTTACCATGGATGTTCTTCTGGGAGGGTCTTCTCGAGAGGAATTAGAGTTGAAGATGCGGATTGTGAGAGGGATTGCCGAAGAATTGTCGATGGAGGGTGTTTGTGTTGAGGAGTACAACAGGCCTTCACACATAAGGAGTGGTGTTTTGATGGTTCCAAGGGTCTACCCTTTCATGGACTTGGTGGAGGGTGGAGGGGCAGAGTACTTCGGATGCTATGTTCCCACGGAGGTTGTGGATGCAGCTTACCGTGCGGGGGTTGAAGCGGCGAGGAGGCATGGATTCCAGTATTTGCACTTCATAAGGCCTTTGAGAGGTGGGCATGTCACTGTGGTTATGTACATCTTTCCCTTTGACAGGAGGGATTCTGTTAAGTGTTCGAAGCTCCTCTGCGTTTTGGAGGAGCTGTGTGAGGCTGCGTTAGAGCTTGGGGGTGTTCCATGGAAGCCTCCACCCCGGCTTCAGAGGGTGGTTTTGGAGCACGCGAATTTTGAGTATGTGAAACTTATGAAAAAGATTAAGAGTCTGCTAGACCCAAACGGGGTAATGGCACCTAGACAGTGGGCTTTTTAGTACCGTGTGGTTTTCTAATGGTTTTGTGAGCAGAAAAAGCTGGAGGGTGTAAGCTGACTTGTGGAGTCTTACGTTAAAGAAATGAGTTCCGTGGGGGAATGTGAAAATTTTTTGGTGCGTTGCTTTACTTCTATGAAAAAAGAGTGGAGGGCTGTCTACTTTTACTCGTAGACTTTTCCTGCGCCCCCGTGGGTGAGTTTTTCGCCTAGTGCCACGCGTACAAGGTTGCTTATTATGTAGGGTTCCAGTCCTTGGGCTTTTGCTCTGCTCCTCAGGCTCAGGACGCAGAATGGGCAGAGGAATACCATCGCTTCCGCTCCGCTCTCCTTGGCGTCCATGATGTTCTTCATCCGCCACTCTTCGATTTTTTCCTTCGTGTAGGTGGACATTCCGCCCATTGCTCCGGTGCAGCAGAGGGCGTTCATCCTGTCGTACTTCCTGTTCACTCTCTCGACGCCTATGAGCTCGAACAGCTCGTCGAGCATCTTGTCCTTCTCGAAGGTGTACCATGAGGCGCAGGGCTGCTGGTAGGCTATTTTCATGTTTAGCTTCTTCACCTTGTCTTGGTGCTCCTTGACATAGTTTAGCAGGTACTCTATTATGTGGACCGGTTTAAATGGGAGTGATATTCCGAACTCCTTAACCTTATATCCCAACGTGGCGTAGCAGTCGTCGTGGTAGCATATCACCTCTTTGGCGCCGACCTCTTCAGCGACCTTCGCAAGATTGTCCACAAACTTCTGGGCGTTCTCCTTCCAAGGGCTGGGCCTCCCGACGTGTATCCAGCCGAGATAACAGAAGAAGTCCCCACCCTTTGTGACGGTTAGCCCGTCAAAGAGCTGCCCTTCAATCACTCCCGGCAAGAGATCCACGGTGCACAGGTTTATGATTGGCTTCCCAGGCTCGCCTTTAATAACCTCGGATGGCAGTTGCGAAGCCATGCTCATCATACCCACCGCCCGGTCGGTGGCTGGGAATGTTCCCGTTTCCTCCTGCCTCTGGTTGATCAGGTCGAAGGGGTTAGCTCCCTCAGGGCATAACACGTTGCAGCGGGCACAAGTGATGCACTCCGAGGTCACTGAGGATGGCTCCCCATTAATTAGCTTTCTCATCTCCTCTTTAGCCTTATCCTCGGGATAAGCTAGATACGGGCATTTCATCAGGCACTCTCCACAGAGGGTACACTTATCTTCATAAAACATAACGGTTCCTCCTCGTCAAGTTTTACATTTTAGTTACCGTTTATCACCTTATAACTATAAATACTTTTTTACCAACCTTGCGCAGGATGTAGGAAGAAAAATGTTTTTCACCCCGTGTGCTCGTCTAAACCTTGAGACGGTTATCGTTTTTGTGTTGAACACTCTTCCCGTAGGCTAAATGCTTTCTCTGTCGCTTTTCAGGGCTGAGGCTAAGGCGTCACTGAAGTTTATCCTTCTGATTGCTTCCTTTAATGAGCCTTCAAAGAACTCCTTCGCTTCGTCCAAGTTTCTGCCGCCGAACCATGTTTTCGCCCTAACACTGGGGTCCAGCTTCGCAACGAGTATGTGCTCCCTGTCCTCGGGGGCTTCCGCGAGCCTCTCTCCGAACGGGGAGAAAATGACGCTGCGCCCGGGGAGTTTTCCCACCTTCGGGTGATA
>JAUQYY010000057.1 GCA_030587505.1 Candidatus Sigynarchaeota archaeon | reverse complement strand
GAAAAGTGCGGAAATAGCGAAGGAAATCCTTGGAGGAACAGATTTTCCGGGGGAAAAAATCGAAAAAGTGTGTAGAGTGATTCGATCACACAGGTTTACGGAGGGAGTAGAACCTCAGGACTTGGAGGGGAAAATCCTGCAGGACGCGGACAGGCTCGATGCGATTGGGGCTATTGGAATCGCGAGGGCTTTCATGTTTGGGGGGAAGACTGGTAGAAGTTTGGATGAATCCGTCAGGCACTTCCACGAAAAGCTCCTCAAACTGAGAGACGAAATGCATACTGAAAGCGCGTACAGGATTTCTGTTCAGAGGCACGAGTTCATGGAGAAGTTTTTGGATAGACTCGAAAAGGAAATACGAGGGGAAATGTAGATAAACGAGCTACTGTGAATTTGTGTAAACGAAAACAGATTTCAAAAAGTAGGCCTACGAAAAGAAATAAAAGGGAGTCCAGAAAACCGAACAGTGTGTCTTTCTAGCCACAAACGAGGCGATGTGAATGCCCAAGGAATACCCGAACAGACCCTTACTTGGAGTAGGCAGCGTTATCGTTTCTAACGGAAGCGTGGTGCTCGTCAGGAGGGGAAGCAACCCTGACTATGGGTTATGGTCTATTCCCGGCGGACTGGTTGAAAGGGGAGAAACACTCCGAGAGGCGTGCGCCAGAGAATCCCTTGAGGAAACGGGAATTGTTGTGGATGTTAAGGAACCCTTAGAGATTCTTGACAGAATAGTTTACGATGAGGAGGGAAGAGTCAAGTACCACTTTGTCATTGTTGATTTCCGCGCGGACCCGGTAGGAGGTGAACTCAAAGCGAGTTCGGATGCCCTCGAAGCGAGATACGTGAAGTTTGGGGATTTGAAGAATTACGAAATAACAGACACCGTGAAGAACCTACTAAGAAGCGTAGGAATAATGAGGGATTAACAAGCTCCGACAACGGTGGGGGCCTCAACGCCCAATTCACAAACTCACCACCAATGCTTCACGGCGCATTCTTCCATGAATTCAACTCTCCTTCTTCCGGAGCAAGACGAACCAAGCTTAAAAAGACCACAACTCAAAGTGGAGAACTGTCCAAGAAGGTGGGCAGGAGCTATCGGCTTGCACTTCCCGGCCGGGAGGACGCCTGTTTCAGCAGGGTTAATCTCTGACCAGGCTTTTTAGTCTTTCCTCTATGTCGATTGATTTGTCTTCGCCCTTCTTCTTGTACACTATGCGGGGTTCTACTCCCTCTAGTTTTCTCTCGATTCTCATAATGTCGATTTTGGTGAGTCTTCTCTGGAGTCTTCTGTAGGCTACGAGCATGATTATGGCGTCCTCTATCTGCTCCGCGATTTTCGGCTTGGCTTTTCTTAGGTGCTCTAGGTAGCTTAGAGCTTCGGGGAGCATCACGTACCCTAGGACCATCTGCTTCTTTTCCGCCAGTTCTTTCTGAACGTTTTCCTGCTTTTCCTTTTGCTGCTTCTGCGCCAAAGTTTTTTGCATTAGTTCAAGCATTTTTCTCCGTTTAATGGCTTCAAGCTCATCGTCGGACATTTTCTCGTCTCCATACGAAGCAATGAGGTAAGAGTAATTATGTTTTTTGGTACTCTTACTATCGGAAAACCAGGGTTCTCAGTTTTTCACCATTAAGCACAGTCTTAAACATCCTTTGCCTTATTAATCAAACTTTTTAAGTGATTTAACATATCATAACATAAAAAACATATGCAAACAGGATTTTAAAAATAAGCGACCTTTATCATTAGGAGAAACGCTAAGAAGAACGGGACTAAAAGAAGGCTGGCGGGTTCTACTTTGAGCAGAGAAGAGTACACCATCAAGATAAAGAAAATCGAAGACATAGACGAGGTCCTCTACCTGATAGAATCACTGTACGCCAGCGGAGCAAGAATAATCAACCTAGAGATGGAAACCCCAGCTACGGCCGAGCAGTTCGAAAAGATCCAAGAGCTTATCCTGTCGCTTCCAGGGTACGAGGTGACGGTCAAAACACCTTTGAACATCTCCCTTCAGGACATTATGGACATGAGCCACAGGTCCATCCTTGAAACCATCAGCAACTCAGTGCTTCACCTCATGGAGGACATAATAGAGTCGATAGAATCATTCGACCTAGCAAAGGCGGAGGCCGTGGAACTCGCCCACGATAACATTCACAGGTACTGCCAGAGGTACCGCAGACAGGCCCACAGCAGCCCGACGAGAAGCGTCAAAGAACTACTCGACAGCGCCGCGTACGTTTCGAGCCTAGAAAACATAGGAAACTACCTCTCATACATAGCCCACTCCCTGAGCCAGCAAACACTCCCCACCGATGTGGCCAAACAGCTACTGAGAGTACTAATCCCTCTCAAGGAGTTCATGGATAAAACCATCCAAATATTTTTGACGAGAAACGCGGATAGGGTACACTCCGTTCTGAGAGAGGAAGGTAAGATAAGAAAGGATATTGAGACGCTTCTGAAGAGAATGCTCGGCCATCCCGACAGGGCGATGCGCCTCATACTAGAAAGTATTCTTATACACTCGGGGGAGATTCTGCGCAATCTTCACCAAATCCTAATAAACACAATAAAATAAGAGCATTATAATTAGGCGGCGGCTTATATTATTTAATATATATTTAGCAGAATAAACAGGTCAAACTCCTTCTCAATGTTGGAGAGTTATGGAAGGTATTAGAACACTCAAAACGTTTAAGTGGTTTTAAAACCTTAGTATTAAGCAAGTGAGAGGTGTAAAATTTGAGCCAAGAGAAAAAGGAAAAAGCCCTGAACCCGAAGCCGGCTGAAAGCAGCTCAGCAGAAGCACCCTCATCCGACTCGAAGGCTAAAGCGTCCTCCACCGCAGTGGTCGTACCTCAAAGTGGTTCAACGAGAGAAGAGGAAATGTCTATGCTCCGAATGATGGTTAACATACTGGAGGACAGCGTTAACACCATGCTCCGAATAGAAAAGACCCTAAATGAAAGACTGAGTGCAATGGAGAGAAGATTAGTAGAAACCGAGAAAAGGCTCTCCGACCGCATAGGAAGCATCGGAATCTCAGGCACGGAAAAACTGGAGGAAACTCTGAGCAAGGCTGTCAACGATATGCAGAAAGGTATGGAGATAATGGTTCTGCAGAACATGGTTGAAAAAGTAGAAGAACTAGCAGCCCGTGTGAGAGGCGAAGCACCGCCGGAGAAAAGGAGGCCGGTTGAGGAGAAGAAAGAAGAGAAATACATATCCAGAGTCCCAAGAAGGGAAAGAGAAATAGAAAGGGAAGACAGGGGATTCAGGGACCGATCCAGAGAAAGAGTAGAGTACAGAGAACCCGAGAGAGAAGAAGAGGAGCGATTAATCAGACCATCAGACCTGTTCGGTAGGGGCTACTAAAAGACATTCACATTTAATAAAAACCTTAATAAT